>RFQD01000009.1 GCA_009925875.1 Microbacteriaceae bacterium
TCGACGAGACGAGCCTGCCCCACGAGTTCGACTGGTTGCGCAGCGCCGTGCATTTGGCCAAGGGCTGTTATCGCGGGCAAGAGACCGTCGCGAAGGTGCACAACCTCGGTCACCCTCCGCGCCGACTTGTGTCGCTCGACCTCGACGGAAGCGACTCAAGCTTGCCCGAGCCCGGAGCATTCGTCGCCCTCGCGGATGATCCCGACAAGGTCGTCGGTCACGTCACCTCGTCGGCCCGTCACTTTGAGGATGGTCCGATTGCGCTCGCGCTCGTGAAACGCTCGGTTCCCGTCGACGCACCGCTTGTCGTGCGCTCGCCGGATTCCGCCCCGTTGGCGGCCCGGCAAATGCCTATTGTGCCGAGCGACGCGGGCAAGACTCTCGACGTGCCGCGAATCAAACGCGACCGAGTGCGCCCCACGCGATCGTAATTTCGCCCAACCGCCACCGTGTGCGTCCCGCAAGCACGGGCCACCCATTTGCTTTCATCGACTCGACGGTGGCAATCCACCGCTGTGAAGCACCGAAGGTGCCGAGCCCGGTGTGTATCGACCACCACCGGTCTAGGTCGGTCATCAGCGCGTTGACCGGGTCGCCGGCCACGTTGTGGTGAATGAGCGCCTTGGGCAACCGTTCGGCGGCAATACTCGGGGCCTCGAGCCCGTCGAGGCGGAGCGAAATCGTGAGGGATTGCGGGCCGCTGGCCGTGCCGAGCGCCCCGGGCGCGCCGAGGGCACCGGGCGTCAGAGAAATCCAGGTCGCTACCCGCCCGATTTCGTCACACGTGCCGTCGACCAACACGCCACCGGGTTGCATTGCCGCGAGCATTGATTGCCAGGCCGCGTCCACCGCCGACTCGTCGTACTGGCGCAACACGTTGAACGCGCGAATCACGCACGCACGGCGTGCATCGGGCAACGGGGTTTCGAACCCGCCGAGTTCAAACGACAGCGGCGGATGGGCATCCACCATGCCCCATTTGCGGAGGTCTGCTCGAGCTGACTCGACACGCGCGGGATCAATCTCGAGGCCGACCACCTCAACGTCGGGTCGCACGTGAAGGAGCCGTTCGCGCAACTCGACCGTGGTCACCGCACTCGCCCCGAAGCCGAGATCAACGACGAGTGGGTCTTTCGTATGGCGCAACACGGGCAGCGTGCTGATCCACCGGTCGACACGGCGCAGACGGTTGGGATTTGTTGTTCCCCGCGTGATGTTACCGACCGGCATGGGCTCAAGTCTTCCCTAGACTTGACGCATGACGCACACCCTGATTTTGCTTCGCCACGGCAACAGCGAGTGGAACCAAAAAAACCTGTTTACCGGCTGGGTTGACGTTCGATTGAGTGCTCAGGGCGTTGGTGAGGCGAAGAAAGCGGGTGCCTTATTGCGCGAAAAGAACGTGCTCCCCGATGTGCTGTACACCTCACTGCTGACCCGCGCAATTCAGACCGCCAATCTCGCACTCGAAGAGGCCGACCGGCTTTGGATTCCGGTCCAGCGCAGCTGGCGACTCAATGAACGTCACTACGGTGCGTTGCAGGGCATGGACAAGGCGCAGACGCTCGCTCAGTACGGCCCGGAGCAATTTCACATTTGGCGCCGATCGTTTGACGTTCCGCCACCGCCCATTGCGCACGACAGTGAATGGTCGCAGGTGGATGACCCGCGCTACGAGGGCATCGACGGCGCGGTGCCCGCCACCGAGTGCCTGAAAGATGTCATCGACCGCATGATCCCGTATTGGACGAGTGACATTGTGCCCGACCTCGCCACCGGTAAGACGGTGCTGGTGACCGCGCACGGCAATTCGTTGCGGGCGTTAGTCAAACATCTCGACGGCATTTCTGATGACGACATCGCCGAGTTGAACATCCCCACGGGCATTCCGCTCGTGTACGAACTTGACGAGAACTTCCGACCCGTCAAGCCCGGCGAATATCTCGACCCCGAGGCCGCGACCGCTGGTGCGGCAGCAGTGGCTGCTCAAGGATTAAAGAAGTAGGCGTCGCGATTAGTTCTGCACTTCTACGGGTCCGGTGCCGTCGCTGGCCCATTCGCCCGTGGTGAGGTACTTCACTTTTTTCGCAATATTGACCGCGTGGTCGGCGAAGCGTTCGTGGTAGCGACTTGCTAACGTGGCATCCACGGTGTCGACGGGAGTCCCGCCCCACGTCTCGCCGAGAACCTTGTCGAACACCGAAAGGTGCAGATCGTCGATGTCATCGTCGAGGTCGCGAATCTTGTCGGCGTGCTTGAGGTTCTGCGTCTTCAGTAGTTTGGTCAGTGTTTCGGCGACCTCGACGTCGAGTTCGCCCATCTTGCGGAAAGTGCCGCGCAAACCCTTGGCGATGACCTTCTCGGGGAATCGGTAGCGGGTGAGTTGGGCGATGTGCTCGGCCATGTCTCCCATGCGTTCGAGCGAACTCGAGATGCGCAACGCGCTCACGGCGATGCGCAGGTCACGCGCGACGGGTTGCTGGCGCGCCAAAATCTGAATGGCGAGTTCATCGAGACTCAGTGCACGCTCGTCGATTCGGATGTCGCTTTCGATGACCTCTTCGGCCAATGCGACGTTGCTCTCACTGAAGGCGTTCGTCGCCTTCGAAATGGCCTCGGTGACGAGTTCGGATACCTCGACCAGGCGCTCTTGAAGCTCGCCCAGTTCTTGCTGAAACATAACGCGCATGTCTTAACCTCTTTTCGGTGGCACTTGCAAGTAAGCCTGCGGAATGTTGCGAGACGCGACCCACTGCCTTAACGCAAGGTTACGCGTAGGTGAACAGTTTTTTTGCGAAGTCACGTGTTGTTCCCGACACGTCACAGTTTGGTTACTCTCCGTTAGCGTTGTGTACATGAACCTCGGCTTGATTATTGGTATCGCCGTTGTGCTCGGCGCAATCGCCGGAGGGGTCATCGTGGTTCTCATCAACCGCTCGACCCAGCAGTCCAACGCCGAGATGCAGGCTGCCTCGTGGGAGCTCCCCGCGGGCGTTGCGGAACTGCTGGAGTCGATTGAATTTCCCGCGATCATCGTCAACTCCTCGGTTCGCGTGGTGGCTGCCTCCCCTGCCGCGGCGCAGTTCGGTCTGATTTCGCAGGACCGGCTCGCGGTGCCCGAACTCGTGGCCGTCGTCGAAGACTTGAACCGGTCTGCTGAGCCCATCGTGCGCCAGCTCGAAATTCCTCGTGGCCCGTTCGGTGATGCGACGAGTTCGATTGAGGCGCGCGCATCCAAATTCGGCTCTCGGTATTCTCTGTTGCTCGTCGCCGACCGCACCGAATTTCGTCGTCTCGAAGAGGTGCGTCGAGACTTCGTTGCCAACATTAGCCATGAATTGAAGACGCCCATTGGGGCGATCAGTTTGCTCGCGGAGGCCCTTTCGGAGGCCGCGGATGATCCCGATCTGGTCCGTCACTTTGCCGACCGACTCTCGGATGAATCCGCGCGCTTGGCGAGCATCACGCGCGAAATCATCGAACTCAGTCGTCTGCAGGCCGAGGGTGCCCTCGCCAAATTCAGCACGGTCAAAATCGACAAACTCCTGCGAAAGTCGGTCGATGCCAACCGCGTGCTCGCTTCGGCGAAGAAAATCGACATTGTTGTGGGTGGCGCCGAGGGCGTCACGGTGTGGGGTGATTTCGACCGCCTCGTCGTCGCCGTGAACAACCTGTTGTCGAATGCCGTGCAATATTCGCCCGAAAATTCGCGAGTTGGCATCGGAGTGGCCGACGCGGAAGATCGCGTTGAAATCGTGGTCACTGACCAGGGTCCGGGAATGTCGAACGAAGAGGCCGAGCGGGTGTTCGAACGCTTCTACCGCACCGATCAGGCCCGATCACGCACGACGGGTGGAACGGGGCTCGGATTGTCGATTGTCAAGCACATCGTCAATCATCACGGCGGAGACATTAGAGTGTGGTCGCTGCCTGGACAAGGTTCGAGCTTTACAATTCGATTGCCACGAAACCCGGCGGAAACCGACTAAGGACCGACACGTTTATGACGCACATTTTGCTCGTCGAAGACGAAGTGGCCTTGAGCGAGCCACTGGCTTTTCTTCTCGAGCGCGAAGGTTTCACGATTACGGTGGCGCACGACGGAGCCGAGGCCCTGCGACTGTTTGAGCCGTCCAGTCACGACCTGATTTTGCTTGACCTGATGCTTCCCCAGGTATCCGGCACGGAAGTGTGTCGACAACTTCGAACCTATTCCCAGGTTCCCATCATCATGCTCACGGCCAAGGACACCGAAGTCGACATCGTTGTCGGGCTCGAGCTTGGAGCCGACGACTTCGTCACGAAGCCCTACAAGTCCCGCGAGTTACTAGCTCGAATTCGGGCGGTGTTGCGCCGGATCAATCCCAGTGAGTCGATGTCGGGAGACGGCGTGATCGAGATTGCGGACATCCGTCTCGATGCCGACCGTCACGCGCTGAGCGTGCGCGGGGTCGTCACACCGATGCCACTCAAGGAGTTCGAGCTGCTCGAATACCTCATGACGAACTCCGGTCGCGTGCTCACGCGCGGTCAACTCATCGATCGAGTGTGGGGCGCCAACTACTTTGGCGACACAAAAACCCTCGATGTGCACATCAAGCGCATCCGCGGTCGCATTGAAATCGACCCCGCGGAGCCGCGCCTGCTGATGACCGTGCGCGGCCTGGGTTACCGCTTCGAGAACTAGCGCGCGTCAGCCGACCGGCGTTTCGGTCGGCGCGGGTTGCGTCGACGGCGCCGTGGTTGCCGCGGAGCTGGGAATCAGGGTGTTTGTCGGCGTCGGCGTGGGCGTCGGTGTGGGCGTGAGTCCCTTGTACTCCGGTTGCGCCGTGGTGAGCACGGGCACAAACGTGGTGACCGTTTCAGAACCGGCTGCCTCAAACGCGAGCTGAATCATTCCTCCCGGCGGAACGCCGAAGTCGGACAGCTGAACCTGCTTCTCGTCGGGGCCTCCGAAACCAATCGGTTGTTCCGAGGAGGGAATGATCACATTTTGCTTCGAGACGCTGCCGTTGGCCGTGAATGCGACGTGCAACGTGATCGAAGTTCCCGTTGTGTTGATCGCATCGAACATCAACTGACCCACCTGGCCGTTGTCGCTAATCAAGACGAGGTTGCGCAGTTTGATGTCGCCCACGTTGGCTCCGACACCGTCGCTCGGGTCATAGTGGTGCGTGGTTGCCTGTGGCTGAATGAGGTTACAACCGGCCGTTCCCAACGCTACCGCGGCCACGAGTGCCGTGATCAGCACCATGCGAATCTTCACGAGGAAGTCCTCCAAAAACAACAAATGAGCGAGCAGGATGCGCGTCACCGACGCGCCTCAGAACTCCTCGAGCCTACCGCACCGACTCAGTGCGAGTCGGAGGGTGGCAGTGGTGCATGGTAAACTTTCACGTCTTCGAAGGGTAGTCACAATATGCAGTTTGTCGTCGGTGAAACCGTCGTCTACCCGCACCACGGTGCGGCCACGATTTCCGAAATCAAGACCCGCAAGAACCCGAAGACGGGTGAAGAGAAGATTTACCTGAAACTTCACGTCAAGCAGGGTGACCTGACCATTGAGGTCCCGCAAGACGGGGTAGAAGATGTCGGCGTTCGTGACGTCATCGGCAAAGAAGGACTCGCCAAGGTCGAAGAAGTCTTGCGTGAGCCATTCACCGAAGAGCCCACGAACTGGTCTCGGCGTTATAAGGCGAACCTGGAAAAGCTTGCCTCGGGTGACATCATCAAGGTCTCCGAGGTGGTGCGCGACCTCACTCGTCGTGATCAGGATCGCGGTCTTTCCGCTGGGGAGAAGCGCATGTTAGCCAAGGCGCGCCAGATTCTCATTTCCGAGCTCGCTCTCGCGAAAAAGACCAACGAGCAAGGCGCCTCCGACATTCTCGATGGCATTTTGGGAATCGTTCGCCCGGTGAGCGACGAGTAGTGACGGAGCGGGCGACGCCCGTTCGCGCGGCTGTCATCGTGGTGGCAGCCGGAAGCGGCTCCCGTCTCGGTAGGTATACGCCGAAAGCGTTCGTTGAGGTGGGCGGGCGAACCCTGTTGCAGCACGCGGTCGAATCCGCCGCGGGTGCCGCGACGGTCGGCCACATTGTCGCGGTTGTTCCACCCCAGCTCATTCAACGTGCCACCGACATTGTCGCCGCGTGCCTTGCCTCCCATGTCTCGCCCACCACGCCCATCTCGTGGTCCGTCGTCGAAGGCGCCGACTCGCGCTTCCGCTCGGTCGAACGGGGACTTCGCTCACTCGACCCTTCATGGGATGTCGTCTTGGTGCACGACGCCGCACGAGCGCTTGCGCCATCGCGTGTTTTCGACGACGTTGTCGCAGCCGTGCGTGAAACCGGTGACGGAGTGGTGGCGAGCTTGCCCGTCGTCGACACGATCAACGTCGTCAATAGCGACGGCGTCGTCACGCATCCGGTCGACCGCTCCACGCTGGCTATCATGCAAACGCCCCAAGGCTTTCCGCGCCACGATTTTGACAATGCCTACGTTCGCGCAACGTTGCCGGACTACACCGACGATGCCGCCGTCTTTGCCGCCGCCGGATTCCGCGTACTCACGGTCCTCGGCGACAGTGCATCGTTCAAAATCACCATGCCGGACGACCTCGTGCGCGCGGAGTCGGTGCTCGAATCGGCAACCGCGTTCGGTGTAACCGGAGAGTTGGACACGCGTGGCGTGTTGCGCGTCGGTACCGGTGTTGACACACACGCGTTCTCCGACGATCCGGAGGTCGCCCTGACGCTCGCCGGCCTCAGCTGGCCCGGTGAGCGGGGTCTCTCGGGGCACAGCGATGGCGATGCGGCGGCCCACGCGGTGTGCGACGCGCTACTTTCCGCCGCGGGACTCGGCGACATCGGAGGTATTTTTGGCACGGATGATCCCCGATTTGCGGGCGCGTCCGGGGACGTTTTCGTCACGCATGCCGTCGAGCTTCTGCGAGCCGCCGGCTTCGAACCCCTCAACGTGACCGTGCAAATCATCGGAAATCGACCACGACTATCGGGGCGGCGCGCCGAGGCGGAGGCGGTACTCAGCTCGTGGGTGGGAGCGCCGGTGTCCGTGTCGGCCACGACCACCGACGGCCTCGGCTTCACCGGTCGTGGCGAGGGCGTCGCAGCGGTGGCGAGCGCACTCATTCGCGCACTACCCGCTCGGTAGACTTTCGCACGTGACCATCCGTCTCTATGACTCGAAGTCGGCGCAACTTCGCGAATTCGTCCCGCTCGTTGCGGGACAGGTGGGCATGTACGTCTGTGGGCCGACGGTGCAGTCGAGCCCGCACATCGGTCACTTGCGCAGCGCTCTCGTATACGACCATCTCCGTCGATGGCTCACGCACGAGGGGTTCGCGGTGACACTCGTGCGCAACGTCACCGACATCGACGACAAAGTTTTGGAGAACGCGCGAGCCGCTGGGGTCGAGCAGTGGTGGGCACTGGCCTACCGCATGGAACGTGAGTTCACCGACGCCTACTCGGCATTGCGCATCCAGCCACCAACGTATGAACCTCGAGCAACCGCATGTATCCCCGACATGATTGAGCTCGTTCGACTCCTCATGAAACGCGGGCACGCGTACGCGATTCCCGGATCGAACGGCAACGTCTACTTCGACACCGCGAGCTGGTCTTCCTACGGCGAACTGACCAACCAAACAGTCATGGTCATGCCGCAGATCGAACAGCTCGACGACGGTGCGCCAGGCAAACGTGACCCGCGAGACTTTGCACTCTGGAAGGCGCACAAGCCGGAAGAACCGGAGTCAGCGTCGTGGGATACGTCGTGGGGTCGAGGTCGACCAGGTTGGCACATCGAATGCTCTGCGATGGCGACGAAGTATCTCGGAACAACCTTTGACATTCACGGTGGGGGGCTGGATCTTCGATTCCCCCATCACGAGAACGAGCTGGCACAATCGGCAGCCGCCGGGCACGACTTTGCGCAACTCTGGTTACACAACGGACTCGTGGCCGTCGGCGACCAAAAGATGAGCAAGTCACTGGGCAACTCCCTCTACGCCGCTCAACTGCTCGAGTCGGCCCGTGCGATTGTCGTTCGCTACTTTCTGGGGTCCGCGCACTATCGCTCGCAGCTCGAGTTTCATCCCACCGCGCTCGCGGAAGCAAAGTCAGCATTTGAGCGCATCGAAACGTTCCTGGCCCGAGCCGCGCGAGTCGGTGGTCCGCTGAAGAGCGGCAAAGTCACGAATGAGTTTCGCGACGCGATGAACGATGACATGAGCATCCCTACCGCACTGGCCGCCCTGCACGACACCGTTCGCTCCGGAAACGCTCTGTTTGACGCGGGTAACGACAAGGGAGGTTTGACGAATGCGCGAACCGCTCTGGCCATGCTCGATGTCTTGGGTCTCAACCCTTATGCACCAGAATGGGCAGGCACCTCATCCGAGGGAGCGGCAACGCGTGCGGCGCTGGACTCGCTCGTGACGCGCTTGTTGGCTTCACGGGCGCACGCTCGAGAGCAAAAAGATTTCGTTACGAGCGACCGGATCCGGGACGACTTTGCGTCGGCCGGAATTATCGTGGAAGACACCCCGCAGGGTGCGCATTGGAGCATTGATGGCGAATAAGCCACGTCCCGGGGCGGTCAGAAAGACGCGCAAGGGTCCGTCGGTGGGTACCGGCGGTCACGGCCGCAAGGCGCTCGAGGGCAAAGGACCGACTCCCAAAGCTGAAGACCGCGAGTACCACGTCGCGCACAAACGCAAAAAGTCAGCTGAGCGCTTAGCGGCAAAGAAGGGTGACGGCGCGGGTGAGCGAGCCGGCGGCGGTGCGGGAGCTGATCGGGGTCGAACGCAGAGTCGTCGTGCGAAAGGCGAAGACACCGAAGTCGTTACCGGCCGCAACTCAGTACTCGAAGCCCTGCGCGCAAAAATTCCCGCCGGAGCGCTCTACGTTGCCACGCGAATCGAGGTCGACGACCGCGTCAAAGAAATCTTGTCACTCGCGACGCACCGCGGCATTCCCGTGCTCGAAGTCATGAGACCCGAGCTTGATCGTCTCGCGGGATTCGACGGCGTGCACCAAGGGGTCGCCCTCAAGGTGCCACCGTATGAGTACGCGCACCCGGATGACCTGCTCGAGATTGCCGATAAGTCGGGGTCGCCGGCACTCGTTGTCGCGCTCGACGGCGTCACGGACCCGCGCAACCTGGGCGCGATCATCCGCTCAACGGCAGCTTTTGGCGGTCACGGCGTGATTGTTCCGCAGCGTCGGTCTGTGGGTGTCACGGCAGCTGCCTGGAAAACCTCAGCGGGTGCGGCGGCGCGGTGTCGCGTTGCCATGGCCTCAAATCTGGTCAGCACCATCAAGTCGTTCAAGAACCAGGGCGTGTTCGTGATCGGACTCGATGGCGACGGATCAACGCCGTTACCCGGACTCGCGCTCTCGGACCAGCCGTTACTCATGGTCGTGGGAAGCGAGGGCAAGGGACTCTCCCGACTCGTCTCGGAAGTGTGCGACGCGATTGTCTCTATTCCCATCTCCGCCACAACAGAATCACTCAACGCCGGTATCGCCGCGAGCGTCGTGTTGTACGAGGTCTCGCGTTTGCGCGCACAGCTCGATTAGGCAATTCACAGTTTCTCCCGGCTACTATCGAAGGATGCTTTTCGCTCGGGAGATCGAGCGACCACCACATTCCACTGAGGAGTTATGACCATGACCAACGTTTCCGGCCCTCGGCCCACGAAGAACCAGCGTCGCGACGAAGCTCGTCAGCGTGCCCGCGAGTTTCGCGTCGCGCAAGCCCGGTCTGACCGTCGCCGTAAATTCTTCACGCAGAGTGGCATCGTGCTCGGCATTCTGGTCATTGCGGGTCTCGTCGGACTGTCGATCTACAGTGCCCAGCCGAAGCCCATCGTGTGGCCCGAGAACATGGCCACCGATGGCATCGTGCTGAACCAGGGAATGGTTGCCGAAACGTCGGCGGCGCTTGCCGACGGCGCACTTCCGCTTGTGCCGACCGAAGACCCGAACCTACTCAACATCACCATTTACCAGGACTACTTGTGCCCGGTTTGCGGTCAATTCGATGCTTCCAACGGGGCAACCTTGGCCGACCTTGTCAATTCGGGTGCAGCCAAGCTCTCCATCCACCCGATTTCGATCCTGAACTCCAAGTCGGCGGGCACTAAGTATTCGACACGCGCCGCGAACGCCGCCGCGTGTGTGGCGACCCACTCACCGGATTCTTTCTGGGCGTTCAACCAGCTCCTCTTCGCGAACCAGCCCGCGGAGGGTTCCTCTGGGCTTAGTGATGACGAACTCGCCAAATTCGCCAGCGATGCCGGTGTGAGCGATGCGACGGTCATTGCTGACTGCATCAAGAAGGGCACGTATGAAGGCTGGGTGGATGCGCAAACCAAGCGTGCCCTGACCGGCCCGCTCCCCAACACGGATGTACCGAATGTGACCGGTACCCCCACGGTCATCGTCAACGGCGTGCAGTACACGGGATCTGTCAGTGACAGTGCCGCGTTCTTGGGATTCATTACGCAGATCGCGGGCGCGGCGTACTCCGACAACGGAAGTGCGACGCCGACGCCGAAGCCGTAGCGAGTGAAGCGGGGACGGTGACGAGTTCTGACTTGTTTCGCCAGTCGAGGCTTTCGTTAGTCCGACAGGTCGGCGATTCTTCTCGCCGTATCGATGGAGGTCACGAGGACGTTAACCATCCCGGACCTGAGAGCACCGATGACGGCTTCTGCCTTTGAACGTTCTGAGGTGGTCGCGATGACCACGGGGATATTGGAGATGTCGCGTCGGCCGATACCGACGACGCGCTCTTCAATCCACTCGGCGACGGGATCGCCCGCCTGGTTAAAGAAGTTGCCGAGAATATCCCCGACGGCTCCCGATTCGCGCATTCGACGCATTTCGTCAACAGAAATGCAGCCGAGTCGCACGACAAGTGATTCGTCATCGGCATCCCCAATTCCGACGAGAGCGATGTCAGCTTCTCGCGCATGAGCCAGCGTTCGTGAAATGTCAGTGTGGCGAAGAAACGCGTCTCTCGTCTGCTTATTTTCCGCATAAGCCGGGGCATAGATTCCTTCTGCTTCTCCGCCCAGCGCCGCGGCCAGCGCGCTCGCAATCTCGCTCGAGTTGACGCCGCCACCCACTTGTGCGGATCCACCAATCGCGCTCACGCACGTGCATGGTCGAGCACGAAGTCTTGTTGCCGCCTCGCTGACCGCTTTGACGTTTCGCCCCATCCCGACAGCCACTCTCGTGTCGGCTGAAACGAGCTCGTCGACCACACCCGCGGCGGCGCGACCGACGGACTGCCGGACGACGTCGTCATCTGATTGCTCGGGCACCACGATCACGCGAGAGAGTCCGAAGCGTGCGCGTAACGTTTCTTCAAGCGGGGCCGAAAGGGCAGGTGGTACGTGGACGGTGATCTCCACAATCCCCGTCTCTTGGGCGGTTTTCAGGAGTCGCCAGACCTTGGGTCGAGAAAGACCAAGCGTTTTCGCAATCTCTTGTTGCGTTTTGTGTTCGAGGAAGTACAACGACGCGACTCGAGTAACCAGTTCGAGTGTGGACTGATTCAGTGTGCTCATTGTCGTTCCCATTTGTTGACAGGCTGACCAGAAGCGGTCAAAATTAGCATATGCCCATAGAGTGAGCAATTGCTCACTTTGACCTTCCAATTCCCTGGAGCAGACAACATGACGGCTCGTGGAGCAGTGGCTCGCACCCCTGACGCGGTCACCGAGAAACCAGTTGTCTGTGCGGGGCTTGTCGTCTCCGACCTTTTCGTTCCGCCACTTGATTCCCTTCCAGCTTCGGGCGAACTCGTCATTATCGATGCTCCGCTCAACGATGTCGGAGGATGCGCCGCCAACACCGCGAGTTCGCTCGAACATCTCGGGATTCCGACCATCCTCGCCGCTCATGTCGGCGACGACAGTCATGGAGATCTCGTCCGAGAAAAACTGAGACGCAAGGGTGTCGATGTTACCCGCGTCACGTCATCTCCTCTTCCGACCTCACAAACGGTGATTCTGCCCGTTCGTGGCGATGATCGACGTTACATCCATGCGGTCGGAGCCAACGCGTCATTGACCGCCGAAGAGGTTGCACGAGTTGCGCGAGATTCGAGCATTGTGGTCGTGGGAGGATTTCTCGCGTTACCGGGATTGTCTGCGACGTCACTTGCCGAGACATTTGCGAAAGCTCAGGCGAGTGGCACGTGCACGATACTCGACGTGGTCATTCCCCATGGACACCCTGACGCCAAGTCCGACCTGAAGATTGTCCTTCCGCACGTGGACTGGTTCTTTCCCAACGGCGACGAAGCACTGCACCTCACGGGAGAGACAGACCCTGTTCGCCAGGCCGACGCGTTGCTGGGTTGGGGGTGTCGCAACGTCGTGATCACCCGCGGTAGCGACGGGGCTCTCTACTCCGACGGTTACATGACGATCACGGTGGAGCCCTGCGAGATTCTTGCTGTGGATCCGTCGGGTGCCGGCGATGCGTTCGTTGCGGGGATGGTTGTAGGCATCCGCGAGAACTGGGCCGTCGAGCAAACTCTGCGTTTTGCTGCCGCGCTCGGTGCCTCGGCAACTCGCGGCCTAGGCTGCACAAACACGCTGTTTACTCGCGAAGAAGCAATCCTCGTGGCGGAATCCATCGCGACGATAACGACACCCGCGCGAGCGGGTCGAAAGGATTCCTGATGACACTGCTACCACTACCCGACTTAATGTCTCATGCGCGAGCGGGAGGCTACGCCGTTGGCTATTTCGAGAGCTGGGATAGCTACTCGTTGGAGGCGGTTCTCGAGGCAGCCGAAATGGAGGCGTCACCCGTCATCGTGGGTTTTGGTGCAACCATGCTTGCCGATGAATGGCTCGACAAGAGAGGAATACCCTTCCTTGGTGCCTCCGGTCGCGCACTCATCGAAGGTTGCCGCGTTCCGGTTTCCTTCCTTCTCAATGAGACACACACGTTGGCGCAGGCTCTTGTCGGCATTGATTGCGGATTCAACGCCGTGATGATTGACAGTCATCGTTGGCCCGTCGATGAGGCCATCAGCGCGACGGAGAAACTTGTCATGGCAGCACACGCCGCGGGAGTCGCGGTCGAAGCCGAGTTTGGTTCCATGCCGGACTACATCGGTAACGAAATTGTTGCGGGTCACGCGTACATGACCGATCCGGCGGAGGCAGCGACGTTCGTGGCCCAAACGGGGGTGGATGTTCTGGCTGTGGCTGTGGGCAACGTGCACCTCTTGACTGACTTTCTTGCCGAGATAGATGTCCCCCGTGTGTTAAGTATTTCTGAGGCGACGAACACCCCGCTCGCAATTCACGGTGGAACAGGTTTCCCACCTAAGGCTGTGGCCGAGGTGATTGCAAATGGTGTGACGAAATTTAATGTCGGCACGCGACTTAAGAAGAATTTCTTGGAGGCCGTCGTCGAACGAACCAGATCGTGGTCGGGCTCGTCACCCTCTGTGCATGACCTCGTGGGCTCGCACAAGGACTCAGATTTTCTCGTTGCCGGTAAATCGGCGATCACCGAAACCGTGCGTGAGTTCATGCGACTGTATGGATCCTCGGGCAAAGCGAACGCATTTGGAAAGGCACTGTGACCATGACCGAACGAATTAACGTCGACGACGTGACGACGGAGAGGGCGCTCGATCTGTATCGCGAAATGTTGCGCATCCGGAGATTCGAAGACCGTGTGTATCAGCTGTTCTTGCAAGGTGAGCTCCCGGGAACGCTTCATCAGTACCAGGGCCAAGAGGCGGTTGCCGTGGGTGCCTGCCAGGCCCTGAATGACGGCGACTGGATCACGTCGACTCACCGGCCCCACGGGCACGCGTTGGCCAAGGGAGTGACCGTGCGCAGCGCAATGGCCGAACTCTATGGAAAAGCAACCGGGTGCTGTGGTGGAAAGGGGGGCTCGATGCACCTCGGCGATCCCGATGTCGGCATGATTCCGGCCATTGCCATCGTCGCTGGCGGAGTGAGCGTTGTCTCCGGGATGGGCCTCGCATTCAAGATGCAGCGCAACGGTCACGTCGCACTGTGCTTCTTCGGCGATGGAGCATCCAATGAAGGGGCGTTTCACGAAGGACTCAACTTTGCCGCCGTGCAAAAACTACCCATCGTCTATGTCTGTGAAAACAACATGTATGGCGCATCCACGCCGTTTACCGCAACGAGCCTCGTACCCAACGTCGCGGATCGAGTTGCGGGCTACGGCATCCCGGCGGTCATTGTCGACGGAATGGACGTCCTAGCGATTCACGACGCCGTCAGCGAAGCGCGCCAACGGGCTGCCGCGGGTGATGGTCCGACTCTCATCGAGGCGAAGACCTACCGATTTGCCGGGCACAGTCGAGGCGACGCGCGTGGTTACCGGTCGCGAGACGAGGAAGCGGAATGGAAAGAAAAAGATCCGCTCGTTCGACTCGAATATTCCTTGCTCAACGCGGGTCGCGCACAGGAGAGCACTTTCGCGCGGATTCTTGACGAGGTAAATACGGAACTCGAGGATGCGGTTGAGTTCTCCCGGCAATCACCCGACCCTCGCCCGGAGGATGCCCTGACCGATGCCTATGCAACGCCAATTGGAACGGGGACACACTCGTGAACAACAACGCATCACCGACGAACACGGATGAGCGTCGACTCACGATTGCGGAGGCGCTGAGAGAAGCTATCGCTCAAGAAATGGAGCGTGACCCACGGGTCTTTCTCATTGGAGAGGACATTGGAATTCCGGGAGGATTCGGGGGAGCCTTCGGCGTCTACCTCGGACTCCCCGAGAAGTTCGGGCACGAGCGAATCATTGATACGCCAATCAGCGAGAAAGCAATCGCCGGGGCAGCCGTTGGCGCTGCGCTCATGGGAATGCGACCAATTCCGGATATGCAATACTCCGATTTTTTATTCGAGTGTATGGACGAGCTCGTCAATCAAGCGGCAAAAATGCGCTACATGTCGGGTGGAAAATTGTCCGTTCCGCTGGTCATGCGGTGTCCCGTCGGAACGGCCAATCGTGGTGCGCAACACGGGCAGTGTCCGGAGAGCTACTTCATCCATGTACCCGGCATCAAGGTCGTTGCTCCATCCGATGCGTATGTCGCGAAAGGCATCATGACGGCTGCAATTCGGGACGACGATCCCGTTCTGGTTTTCGAGCACAAGTTGCTCTACGGAAGCAAAGGTCGCGAGCAGGCCGGCGGACTCGACCTCACGGCTCACGTGCCCGAGGGTGACTATGTTTTCCCCATTGGGCGCGGGCTCATCAAGCGCGAAGGGCATCATGTCACGGTGGTTGCGACGCACCTCACTCTGTATCGATGCCTCGCAGCGGCAGCAGAACTGGCTCTCGAGGGAATCGAGGTTGAAGTCATCGATCCTGTCTCGCTGCAACCCTTTGATACCGATCTCATTTTTAGTTCGGTAGAAAAGACCGGGCGCTTACTCATAGCGCACGAAGACACACTGACGGGTGGCTGGGGTGCCGAACTTGCTGCTCGAGTGGCTGACGACTGTGTCTATTCGCTCGAAGCGCCGATTAAGCGGGTAGCTGCACACGATGTCCCCCTTCCCGTTGCGCCGATACTCGAGCAAACCGTGGTGCCGAGTCAGGAACGCATCACGCGCGAGATTCGCGCGCTGTGTGCAATGTAAGCGTGGCGAGAAACTTCCATGGCACGAGAAATAAAGCTTCCCGGACTCGGTCAGACGTCCGACGAAATGTCCATTCTGACGTGGTACAAGAATGTGGGCGACACGGTCTCGGTTGGTGAACCTCTGCTCTGTGTTGAAACCGATAAGGCTCAGGTCGATGTCGAATCTGCCGAAGACGGAGTCCTCCTTGAAATCCTGGCAAGTCCGGGAGAAGTACTTTCGTCGGGCGTCACGATTGCGATCGTGGGGGATGCCGCTCACGCGCAGTCCGCTCACGCGCAGTCCGCTCACGCGCAGTCCACTCACGTGGATGACGTGGCGAATTCCGACCGTGCTGATGCACCGAGCGGACCGGATGACGACGGCGCGGGCGATGATTTCGGGAACGCCATCGATGTCCCCAGTGACGAACGGATAATCGGAGAACCACATTCCTCCCGCATGATTCCGGCTCGCAGCTCGGCGTCGCGTGTTCGCGCAGTGCCGGCGGTGCGAAAACTTGCGCGCGAACGGGGTGTGGATCTCAGCACGATTGTGGGAACAGGTCCTGGGGGTATCGTCCAACGGGCAGATCTCGACATCGTCCCCATGGGCGCTTCGGTGCGTACTCCCACGGGCGACATAACGTCGTTCACATTGCGACTCGACTTCGACGCGCGGAATGTTGCGGAGCAAATCGCACAACTGGGCGGAAACGTGACCGAGTTGCACTTTCTGCTGCGGTCGATAGCCGCAGCACTTCGCGATCACCCATTCGTGTC
>RFQD01000081.1 GCA_009925875.1 Microbacteriaceae bacterium
GAAACCCCACTCGGCCTTAAGGCGACGACGGCGGTCGGCTGGCTTCTCAGGAAGTGCTGCGCGAAGTTCTTCGATGAGCTCCGGGCTGGGAACAACGGGAAGAAGATCGGGCTCCGGGAAGTAGCGGTAGTCATCCGCATCTGACTTCGGACGACCCGGAGACGTGGTGCCGGTGTCTTCGTGCCAGTGACGCGTCTCTTGGAGGATGGTTCCGCCGTCGGCCAGGATGGCGGCCTGGCGTTGAATCTCGTAGCGCACAGCACGTTCCACACTGCGCAGCGAGTTAACGTTCTTCGTCTCGGTCCGAGTGCCGAGCTTCTCTTGGCCGCGCGGTCGAAGCGACACGTTCGCGTCACAGCGCAAGTTGCCGCGCTCCATGCGCGCATCAGAGATTCCGAGCGCGACGACGATGTCGCGAATCGTCGCGACATACGCCTTGGCTAGTTCGGGGGCATCCGCCTCGGCGCCAAAAATGGTCTTGGTGACGATCTCGACCAGTGGGACGCCCGCACGGTTGTAGTCGACAAGCGAATAGTCGGCTCCTTGGATGCGCCCGGTCGACCCTCCCACGTGCGTGAGTTTCCCGGCATCTTCTTCCATGTGCGCGCGTTCAATCGGAATATCAAAAGTGCGACCGTCCGAAAGTTCAACCTGCACCTGACCCTCAAACGCGATCGGTTCGTCATACTGCGAGATCTGGTAGTTCTTGGGTGTGTCGGGATAAAAGTAGTTCTTGCGAGCGAAGCGACTGGTGGGAGCAATCGAGCAGCCCAGCGCGAGTCCGAGACTGATCGAGTAGCGAATCGCTTGCTCGTTCACGACCGGGAGGGATCCCGGCAACCCGAGGCACGTCGGCGTGATGTTCGTGTTCGGGTCGCCGCCGAAAAAGTTGGGTGCTGCCGAGAACATCTTCGTTTTGGTCGACAACTCAACGTGCACTTCGAAGCCGAGCACGGGCTCGAACATCTCGAGGGCCTTGTCGAAGTCCATCAACTTTGCCTTCGTCATGAGCGGACACCTCCCGCGATTGAGTTGCCCGTGAGTGCCGGGGCTCGGTCAAGAATCGAGCCGCCCCAGTGCGCGGTGAGCAGCGCCTCGAGTGCGCCACCGACGTTGTAGAGTCGCGCATCCTCGCGGGCAGGAGCCAAGAACTGAATCCCGACGGGGAGTCCGTCTTCGTCGGCGAGTCCGGCGGGCAGGCTGATTCCCGGGATGCCGGCAAGGTTCGCCGGGATGGTTGCGATGTCACCACGCCACATCGCGAGCGGGTCATCCAACTGCTCACCCAGCTTCCACGCCGTCGTGGGTGCAGTCGGGGATGCGAGCACGTCGACGTTGGAAAACGCGGAGGTGAAGTCGCGCTGCACGAGTGTGCGCACCTTCTGGGCGCTGCCGTAGTACGCGTCGTAGTACCCGGCCGATAGTGCGTAAGTTCCGAGGATGATGCGGCGCTTGACCTCGTCGCCGAAACCTGCCTCGCGCGTAGCTGACATGACCTGTTCGACCGTGCCGCCACCGGGCGGTGAAACGCGGAGGCCGAAACGCACGGAGTCGAACTTGGCCAAGTTGCTCGATGCTTCGGCCGGCAAAATCAGGTAGTAGGCCGCAACTGCGTAGGCCAGAGAGGGCAGGCTAACCGGCACAATCTCGGCGCCGTGGGCCTCGAGCAGAGCGAGGGATTCGTGAAATCGCGCGAGTACTCCGGGCTGGAATCCCTCGCCATCCAATTCGGTCATCACACCAATGCGAAGACCCGTGACATTCGCGTTGCGCACCGCATCGACCATCGACGGCCAGTCGTGCTTGAGCGACGTCGAGTCGTGCGGGTCGTGCCCTGCAATCACGTCGTGCAGCATCGCGGTGTCAAGCACCGTGCGAGCGACAGGTCCGATTTGATCGAGGCTGGATGCGAGGGCAATGGCGCCGTAGCGACTGACTCCCCCGTAGGTCGGCTTGACGCCGACGGTCCCCGTCACGTGCGCCGGTTGACGGATCGAGCCACCCGTGTCGGAACCGAGCGCCAGCGGAGCCTCGAATGCGGCGACCGCGGCAGCCGAGCCGCCACCCGATCCGCCGGGGATGCGCTCGAGGTCCCACGGGTTGCGAGTTGGGCCGTAAGCCGAGTGTTCGGTGGATGACCCCATGGCGAACTCGTCCATGTTGGTCTTACCGAGGGGCACCAAGCCGGCTTGGCGAATCTTGGCGACCGGGGTCGCGTCGTACGGGCTCATCCAGCCCTCAAGAATTTTCGACCCACTGGTGGAGGGCATGTCGGTGGTAACAAGCACATCTTTAATGGCGAGCGGGACACCGTCGAGTGGGCCTGCCGGAGTGCCGGCCTTGCGACGAGCATCGGAAGCCGCGGCAGCCGCCAACGAGATCTCGGAGTTCACGTGAAGAAACGCGTGCACGTCTGCGTCGACGGCGGAAATGCGATCGAGGTGGGCCTGTGTCACCTCAACGGAGGTGGTGTCGCCGGCGGCGAGCGCAACCGCGAGGTCCGCGGCGGTGAGTCTGGTGAGGTCGCTCACTACTGCTCCTCCCCCAGAATTGCCGAGACTTTGAAACGACTTCCGTCGTGCTCGGGTGCACAGGCAAGTGCTTGTTCGGTCGTGAGAACGTCGCCCACGACGTCGGGGCGAAACACGTTCTCGAGGGGAATCGGGTGGCTCGTTGCGGGAACGTCAGCCGTGGCAACCTCGCTCACCGACGCGACGACGTCGACAATCTGGCGAAGCTCACCGGTCAGGTGCTCAATTTCGCTATCCGTCAAGTCAATTCGGGCGAGTCCCGCGAGATGGCGCACCGTTTCAGCAGAGATGTCAGACACGCGCACAAGTTTACGTGGGGCTAGACGGCGCTCGGTCCACCCTGCAGAAGGCGAGTAAATCCCGCGGCGTCGAGCACCGGGATGCCCAACTCCTCCGCCTTCTGTAACTTGCTCCCCGCACCAGGTCCGGCGGCAACGAAGTCGGTCTTTTTGGACACACTCGAGGACGGCTTGCCACCGGCGGCGAGAATTGCTTCTTCGGCGCCTTCGCGGGTATATCCCTCGAGCGAACCCGTTGCCACGATGACGAGCCCCGCACACGGGCCGGTGTTCTCGCCGATTGCACCGGGACCGGCATGACCGGGCGTCGACCATCGCACCCCGGCCTGGGTCCACGAGTCGACGATGTCCCGGTGCCAGTCGACGTCGAACCAGTTCAGGATGGACTCGGCGATTACGGTGCCGACTCCATCGACGGCCGCAAGTTCGTCGACCGTGGCCAACCGAATTGCATCCAGCGAACCAAAGTGACTCGCTAACGCGCGCGCCGCCACCGGTCCAACGTGACGAATATTGAGCGAGACCAGGAGTCGGGCGAGGGGCTTTGTCTTCGCTGTCTCCAAATTCGACAGCAACTCGAGCGCGTTTTTCGACGCACTACCGTCGGCGTTGCGGAAGTAGTCGACCGCGAGCAGATCATCAATCGTCAACGAAAACAGACCCGCCTCGGTCACGAGTGGCGGCGCGGAACCGTCCGCTGCATTGACCAATAAGGCAGCGGCCGCAACTTCGCCGAGCTTTTCAATGTCGAGTCCGCCGCGACTGCCGATGTGCTCGACTCGACCTCGCACCTGTGCCGGGCAACTGCGCGCGTTAGGGCAACGCAGGTCGATGTCGTCGACCGAGGCAGGCGCGAGAGTCGCACCGCACTCCGGGCACTGCGTCGGCATGACGAACGCCCGCTCGTCACCCGTGCGAAGTTCGACTACCGGGCCCAACACCTCGGGAATCACATCGCCGGCCTTGCGCAACACAATCGTGTCGCCGATCAGCACACCCTTGGCCTTGACCACGTCTTGGTTGTGCAGGGTTGCAAACTCGACGGTGGACCCGGCCACGCGCACGGGTTCGACCACCGCGTACGGGGTGGCTCGGCCGGTGCGGCCAACCGAGACGCGCACATCCACCAGCTTGGTATTGACCTGTTCAGGCGGGTACTTGTACGCGATCGCCCACCGGGGTGCGCGACTCGTGCTGCCGAGTTCGTCGTGCAGTGCGAGCTCGTCGACCTTGACGACGATTCCATCGATCTCGTGTTCCACCGAATGCCGGTCGCGACCCATCTTTTCGATGAACGCCCAGGCTTTGTCGAGCGAGTCGACCACAACGTAGTGCGTCGAGATGGGCAACCCCCATGAGGCAAGCAACTCGTAGGTCGCCGATTGCGTCGGCACGGGCGCATCCGCCCACGCGCCGATGCCGTGCACGAGCATGCGCAGAGGTCGAGCAGCCGTCTTGGTCGCGTCCTTTTGACGAAGCGAACCACTGGCAGCGTTCCGCGGATTCGAGAAGACCTTCTCGTCGTTATCCTCGAGCTGTTCGTTCAACTCGTGGAACAACGCCGTGGGAATGAAAATCTCACCCCGAATTTCAACCAATGCCGGATGCCCGCTGCCGGCAAGCGCACGAGGTATGCCCGCGATGGTGAGCACGTTCGCCGTCACGTCTTCTCCGACCACACCATCGCCACGAGTGGCAGCGGACACGAGTTGGCCGTTCTCGTACCGCAGGTTGATCGCGAGTCCGTCGATTTTCAGCTCGCACAACCAGTTCACCGCGCGAGCGGAGTCGCGCACGACTTTCTCACCCCAGGCACGAAACTGCTCTTCGCTGAACACGTTGTCGAGGCTCATCATGCGCTCGGCGTGCGTGACGGGAGCGAATGTGGAGTTGGTCTGCCCGCGACCGACCGCGAGCGTCGGACTGTCTTGACCCTGAAGCACGGGGTACTGCGTTTCTATTTCGCGCAGGCGTTCCATCAGCCGGTCGTACTCGGCGTCACTGATGAGTGTTTCGTCGCGCGCGTAGTAGGCGTCAGCGGCGGCGAGTATCTGTTCGGTAAGTTGTTCCGCCTCGAGTCGGGCTTTCTCGAATTCGGGACCCGAGCTCATGCGGTGACCACGGTTTTTGCGGTGACGGCATTCACGGTGCGGTCGATGGTGAATTGCCCGAGCACGCGAGTGCCGACATAGATGACGGCGGTCTGTCCGGGTGAGACGGAGTTGAGTGGCGCATCCGGGATCACGACCATCGACCCGTCGATAACCTGCGCAGTTGCGGGGACTGGATCGGCGTGCGCGCGAATCTGGACCTCACAGGCGAAGGCGTCAGTCGCATCGACCGGAGCGAGACCGCACCACGTGAATTTGGAGCCCGAAATTTCTGCGATGTCGAGCTCGTCTTTTGCTCCGACGATGACCTGGTTCGTCGCCGGTCGAACTTCGAGTACAAAGCGAGGGCGGCCGTCGGGCGCCGGACGGCCGATGTTCAAACCCTTGCGTTGGCCGACCGTGAATCCGGGTGCACCCTCGTGGACGCCCAGCACCTCGCCATCGCTGGAGAGAATCTCGCCCGGCGTGAGTCCGACGCGCTCGCCAAGCCATCCGCGCGTGTCACCGTCGGGAATGAAACAGATGTCGTGACTGTCGGGTTTCTGCGCGACAGAAAGACCACGTCGCTCCGCCTCGGCACGAACCTCCGCTTTGGTCGGGGTGTCGCCGAGCGGGAACATGGCGTGGATCAACTGATCACTCGTCAGCACACCCAGAACATACGACTGATCTTTCGCCCACGCACTCGCGCGGTGCAATTCGCGATTGCCCTCGGCATCAGTTTGGATGATCGCGTAGTGCCCCGTGCAGACCGCGTCGAAACCGAGCGCGAGGGCCTTGTCCATGAGGGCAGCAAACTTGATGCGCTCATTGCAGCGCATGCAGGGGTTGGGTGTGCGGCCGGCCTCATACTCGGCAACAAAGTCGTCGACCACGTCGGCCTTGAATCGCTCGCTGAAATCCCAGACATAGAACGGGATGCCCAACATCGAGGCCGCGCGTTGCGCATCCATCGAATCTTCAATGGTGCAACAACCGCGGGACCCGGTGCGCAGGGTGCCCGGCATGCGACTGAGCGCGAGATGTACCCCGACCACGTCGTGTCCGGCTTCGACGGCGCGGGCAGCCGCAACGGCCGAGTCAACCCCGCCACTCATCGCCGCCAAAACACGCATGAATCAATCTTAAGCGTCGCCCCAGACACATTCGGTATGTCCAATGTTCGTCAAATGCTTGTCCCATGGAGTTCTCGAACGGCGATGTGAGGTTTAGCCTCACGAAGAGGCGAAAAGAATCGAGGAGTGTTGTGAACGTTCGACGGATATCTGCCTATGGTGCGATGTGTGGTCTCGTGGTCGGTTCGCTC
>RFQD01000082.1 GCA_009925875.1 Microbacteriaceae bacterium
GCTGAAATGAAAACTGGTGAGGGTAAGACGCTCGTTGCGACCCTCGCGGCCTATCTCAACGCGATTGCCGGGCGGGGCGTGCACGTCATCACGGTGAACGACTACCTGGCGAGCTACCAGGGCGAGCTGATGGGTCGTGTCTATCGCGCTCTCGGCATGACGACCGGCGTGATTCTCACGGGACAGACGCCCGAACAGCGTCGTGCGCAGTACATGTCCGACATCACATATGGCACGAACAACGAGTTCGGTTTTGACTACCTTCGCGACAACATGGCGTGGCAGGCGTCCGATCGCGTGCAACGCGGTCACTATTTCGCCATTGTGGATGAGGTCGACTCGATCCTCATTGACGAAGCCCGCACCCCGCTCATCATTTCGGGGCCTTCGTCGGGTGAGGCCAACCGCTGGTTCAGCGAGTTTGCCAACATTGCCAAGACCCTTGTTGAGGGCGAGGACTATGAGGTTGACGAGAAGAAGCGCACGGTCGGTGTGCTGGAGCCGGGCATCCAGAAGGTCGAAGACTACCTGGGCATCGACAACCTGTACGAATCGGCGAACACTCCGCTCATCTCGTTCTTGAACAACTCGATTAAGGCAACGGCTTTGTTCAAGCGCGACAAGGATTACGTCGTGATGAACGGTGAGGTTCTCATTGTTGACGAGCACACCGGTCGTATTCTTGCCGGCCGTCGTTACAACGAGGGCATTCATCAGGCCATCGAGGCCAAAGAAGGCGTCGAGGTCAAGGCGGAAAACCAGACTCTCGCGACTGTCACGCTGCAGAACTACTTCCGCATGTACGAGAAGCTCTCGGGCATGACGGGTACGGCCGAAACCGAGGCCGGCGAGTTCATGAGCACGTACAAGATCGGTGTTGTTCCGATCCCGACCAACCGACCGATGATTCGTAAAGACAACTCCGACGTCGTGTACAAGAACGAGGTCGTCAAGTTTGAGATGGTGGCGCGCGACATTGCCGAGCGTCACGCACTCGGCCAGCCCGTGTTGGTGGGTACCACGAGCGTGGAGAAGAGCGAGTACCTGTCGAAGCTGCTCGCCAAGCAGGGCATTCGTCACGAGGTGCTTAACGCGAAGAATCACGCCCGTGAAGCAGCCATCGTGGCGCAGGCCGGTCGTTTCGGCGCCGTGACGGTCGCCACGAACATGGCCGGTCGTGGTACCGACATCATGCTCGGCGGTAATGCAGAATTTCTCGCGGTGTCGGAGTTGGCCGCCGCTGGCCTGAACCCGGCCGAGACGCCGGAGGAGTACGAGGCGGCCTGGACGCCCACGTTCGAGCGTGTGAAGCAGCAGGTCTCCGAAGAGGCGGCACGCGTGACCGCGGTGGGTGGTCTGTATGTGCTCGGCACGGAACGCCACGAGTCGCGTCGTATCGATAACCAGTTGCGTGGTCGTGCCGGTCGTCAGGGTGACCCCGGTGAGAGCCGCTTTTATTTGTCGCTCACCGATGACCTGATGCGCCTGTTCAACTCGGGAGCTGCCGAGGCGATTATGTCGCGGAGCAACATCCCCGATGACACGGCCATCGAATCGGCACTGGTCAGCCGGGCGATTCGCTCGGCTCAGTCGCAGGTCGAGGCGCGGAACGCCGAGATTCGCAAGAACGTGCTCAAGTACGACGATGTGTTGAACCGCCAGCGCGAGGCGATTTACGCAGACCGCGCTCACATTCTCGAGGGCGACGACCTGCGCGACCGCATTCAGATCTTCTTGACCGACGTCATCAACGACGTGATCAGCGAGCACGCGGGGGTGGGCAACGGCGACGACTGGGACTTCGACGCACTGTGGACCGAGCTCAAGACCATCTTCCCGATCTCGATCACGATCGATGAGGTGATTGCGGAGGCCGGTGCCAAGGGTCGCGTGAATCGTGACTTCGTCGCCCGCGAGGTCTTGTCGGATGCCCGTATCGCATACGACCGACGCGAGCAGATGATTGGCGAGGCCGCCATGCGCGAGCTCGAGCGTCGCGTGGTACTCTCGGTCGTCGACCGCCGCTGGCGTGACCACCTCTATGAGATGGACTACCTCAAAGATGGCATCGGACTGCGTGCGATGGCTCAGCGTGACCCGCTCATCGAGTATCAGCGCGAGGGCTTCGCGTTGTATCAGGGCATGATGCAGTCGATCAAGTCGGAGTCGGTTGGCTTTTTGTACAACCTCGAGGTGGAGGTGCAGCAGGCTCCGGGTGACCCGGCTCACCCGAGTGTGGCGGCCAAGGGCCTTGCGCGCGACGAGGCAACGGGCAACCTGAGCTACTCGGCGCCGAGCGCCGACGGCAGTGTCGAGGTGCGAAACCAGCGCGGTCAGGTTGAGGCGGCCGCGACTCGGGCCGCCCTCCGCCAGCAGGAGCGAGCCGCAGCTGCGGCGACCGGTCAGCCGGCACCCACGCAGGCCGCTCCCGCCACCGGTGCTCGAGGTGCCTTCGGTCAGCCGACATCAGCCGGCGATGCGCCGATCAACCGTGCGCAGCGTCGGGCTCAAGAAAAGCGGCGCTAGTTCTATAACACGTGAATTGCGGTGGCTCGCCAGCGACCATCGAGTCCTTCGAGACGGATGGCAATGGATCTCGAGCGTGCCTTTCCATGCAACACCACGCAGCACTCGGCGACCCCGTCCGCGGGTTGGCACACCGTGGTCGAACCAATGGAAAATGAAGGTCGATGCGCGGGAATCTTTTTTAGAGCACGCGCACGGGTCGCCACGTGAACGCGCGTGAGTAAGACTCGATGGACGTCGTCTGTCACCCACCGTGCGATCTGCTCCAGGTCACGCGCCCCCGAGAGAATTTCGAGAACACATCGAGCAAGATTTTCGGCCAGAACCTTGGGGTCGGGGAGCGATTTCGACGACGTGGGTTGTGGACCGAAGAAATCTTCTTCGATGAAGTCCGCTTTTCGGGTGTTCACACGCGGCCGAGGCGAGTCGATTGCTCCGGATTGAGTTTTCGAAGTGGTGGCTGTGGAATGGAGTGCCGACATGATTGTCTTTCTCTGAAAAAACGTAGGGTTGTGCTCTTCCTGCAGCGCGTTGTCGGGAACAGCGCTGTGGGACGTGCGTAGATAGAAAAGCACGTCATAATAGATAAAAAGTCTATTTTCAGCACTTCTGTGGATAACTCCGGCATATTCACAGGTTGAGATTCATAACGTGTCGCCATGCGATGGGAAAGACTTTTCCAAGATCTCGAAGACCAACTCGAACGTGAAACCGATGCGGAACTCGAAGATCTGACCCGTGACGAAGAGCGACGACGGCTATCCCGCCTGACGATGCGCGACTGGCTCCAGGATCTCGTTGTCTCTTCCACCGATATCAACGCCTCGACTGCTTCTCCACTGCGTGACGTGCATGGCAGCGTTCTCGTGGATCTGCGCAACGGTGCGCTCGAATGCCGCGTGCTGCGGGTCGGCAGCGACTGGATTCTCGTTCAGATCAAGACACCCCACGTCAAAGCCGGTACGGCGTTGATTCCCCTCGGAAGCATTCGGTCTTTCGAACCGCTCCCCAGTAATGCAAACCCTGAGCCACAGACGCGGAGGGCACCTCGCGCATCCTCGTCATCAGGTTTGACATCTGAGATCGGCATTGCCTTCGTTCTGCGGGATTTGTGCCGAAGGCGCAGACAGGTGTCGTTATGGATTGACAGTGACGAGATAACAGGAACCATTGAGCGTGTCGGAAAGGATCACGTCACCGTGAGCAGGGATGTCGTTCCGCGCAGTACGTCACCCGAAAAAGCACGTCGACTGGTCACCGCTGCCTTTCACTTCATTGACGTCATCGTTTTGGCCTGACTGCGTGTCGTCCCGGCAAACCAGAGGTGATGACTAGAGAAGGCGACCATCCGTAAAGTCGCTCACGTTGGAAAATTCAGCCTGTCGCAATCGAAGGAGTTGCTGCTCGGCTTGATAGCGGTGTGCGATGAACGCCTCCAGCTGTGCCGTCTCGATTCGCACGGGACCGCGGTCGCCCACGCGAAACGACGCAAGCTCGCCTGTTTCGAGAAGACTCATCACGTCCGTGACATCAACGTCGAGTATGTCTGCGACGTCGACGATCGACAGGAAGCGGGTGAGATCGGACTCTGTCATGAAGTTCACTTTAGGCGTCACCCACCACGAGGAGCGGGAGCTCAACACGACTGTGGAAAACTCACCGGCAATATTCAGGAAACCAGAGACGATGGCAGCCGTCCGTTTGGACGCTCACATTTTGCCGTTCTTCGAAAGGGACTCGCATGGCCCGACTAATCCGATCCACCTCACCGACGGGTCGGCGACGACTCGACTCGCGCCTTGTCATTGGCACGCTCGTCATTGTTGCGTCGGTGAGCGCTGCCTATTTCGTCGTCAGTTCCGCCGACCGTACGAGCAATCTGTACGTCACAACGACGACGGTCTTTGCTGGCACCGCACTCACGGAGAACAACGTTGCTCTGGTACCGGCAAATCTGGCTTCCGTGAGCGACTCTTACGTGGCCGAGGGGGAACTGGTTCCGGGGAGCATTGCCACTCGGACCATCGGACCCGGCGAATTTATCGCTCACGGTGCCGTCGGGCAATCCGCTCTCGTCACCTCGACCCGCCTTGTCGTGGATGTGAACTCCGGGCTCCCCGCCGACACGCCCCCGGGGACGGCGGTTGACGTATGGGCGACGCAGGTCGATCCGTATGGCAACGAACCGAGCTCGAGCTCAATTGTCGTTCCCGGTGCCACGTTCGTCCGCGAAGTAGAGTCAACTACTCTCGCGAGTGAAACGAGTTTGCGAGCGGAGCTGCTGATTCCTCGTTCCGCATTGCGTTCGCTTCTCGCCGCACAGGGCGATGGGGCGCGTATCGTCGTCGTCCCGACAGTCAGTCAGGCAGGTTAGACGTGCGCCTGTTGTGCGCGTTCGACCTGGACGAGGGTGAGTCAATCTGCACAGGTGCGCAGGAGGTCGGTCATACTGTCGTTCGTCTCGGTGTTTCTCCGGCAGCTGACATTACGGCCACCCTTCGACGCGAGTCATTCGATCTCCTCATCGTGTCTGCTCATCCTGATTGCCTCACCGCGGATGTCGTCGACGCCTGCGATGCACGCGGAATTCTTCTTGTCGCGGTTGTCGAGAACAGACAATCGGATGACAACGCCCAACGTTGTGGCGTCAACGAGAAGGTCAGTTTCTGGCACGGGTGGACGGAAGTTGAGAAATTTCTACCTACCCATACCCATCGCAATGCGGCAGCAACTTCCCTCATTGAGGAGCCGCACACACCCGAGATCTTTGTGCCCACTCGGATTCCGCCCCGAAATTTTTCACCGGAAAATACGTCCACCTCGGTGACCGAAAAAACAGGTCGCTCGTTTTCTGTTGAGGATCGAGTGACTGTTTCGAGCCCAGAGGTTGCAACGGTGGAGCTCGAAAATCCGACGGTGCCCCTTCCTCGCGTTATCACCGTGTGGGGACCCACGGGCGCACCCGGACGAACAACCGTTGCGCTCAACGTGGCAACACTCCTCACGCAACGTGGTCTGCGCGTGGTTCTCATCGATGCCGACACCTTCGGAGGTGCCGTCGCAATTCGACTTGGAATTTTCGATGAGGCTCCGGGTATTGCCCGTGCGTGTCGATTGGCGGGTGCCCAAGAGTTGACCGTTGCAGAACTCATCAGCGTGTCTCACAAACTAGGTCTGAAAAATGGGTCGCTTCACGTCATCACGGGAATACTGGGATCGTCGCGGTGGCCGGAAATCAGCCGGGACCGTCTCGATCGCGTTATGGAGTGCGCGCGCGAAGCCTTTGATGTGGTCGTTTTGGATGTGGGGTTTTCACTCGAGTCGGACGAAGAGATTGCCAGTGATCTTCTTGCCCCTCGTCGCAATGCGGCGACGCATGCGGCACTCCGGGCCGCCACGGATGTCATTGCCGTCTCGGGGAGCGATTCCGTGGGACTCGCGCGATTCATTCGCCTGTGGTCCGACGTGAGTGAGACAAACCCTGACGCTCGATTCACGGTGTGTGTCAACCACGTCGTCTGGCAACGTGACGGGACGACTGCTGCCGAGAGTATCACCTCCGCATTTTCGAGGTTTGCCGGCATTCGGGATGTGGTGGTCATCCCAGAGTCCGCGTCACTCATGACTCGTGCGGATGCGCGTGGCGAACCAGC
>RFQD01000083.1 GCA_009925875.1 Microbacteriaceae bacterium
GGTCATCCCCCAGATTTCCGTCGTCATGGGCCCTTGCGCGGGCGGCGCGGTATATTCCCCGGCAATGACCGACTTCATTTTCATGGTGCGCGAAACCAGCCACATGTTTATTACTGGTCCGGATGTTGTGAAAACCGTGACCGGCGAAGAAGTGGGCTTCGAGGAATTAGGTGGCGCATTGACGCACAACACCATCTCGGGCGTCTCGCACTACCTCGCTTCTGACGAGGATGACGCGCTCGACTACGCGCGCACCCTCGTGTCGTACCTGCCCGACAACAACATGGCCGAGCATCCCGTCTACGAGGCGGATGCCGAACTCGAAATCACCGAATCGGACAAGAAGCTCAACACACTGATACCGGACTCAACCAACCAGCCCTACGACATGCACGAAGTCATTCGTCACGTCGTCGACCACGAAGATTTTCTCGAAGTGCAGCCGCTGTTCGCGTCGAACATCGTGATCGGGTTCGCCCGAATCGAAGGTCGTACGGTGGGAATTATTGCCAATCAGCCGAGCCAGATGGGTGGCACACTCAACATCGAGGCGGGCGAAAAAGCGAGTCGCTTCGTGCGCTTCTGCGATGCGTTCTCGATTCCCATTCTGACGTTTGTCGACACACCCGGTTATCTCCCCGGCACCGACCAGGAATGGACGGGCGTCATTCGGCGTGGAGCCAAGCTTCTCTATGCCTACGCCGAAGCAACCGTGCCACTCGTGACCGTCATCACGCGTAAGGCCTACGGTGGCGCCTACATCGTTATGGGATCGAAGCAGCTCGGAGCAGATCTCAACCTCGCCTGGCCCACGGCAGAGATTGCTGTCATGGGTGGTCAAGGTGCGGTCAACATTCTGTTCCGCGACAAAATCAAGGCCGCTGAAGAAGCCGGCGATGACGTCAACGCCGTGCGAACGAAGCTCGCGAACGAGTACACCTACAACGTGGCCAGCCCGTTCCTTGCGGCGGAGCGCGGTGAGCTTGACGGCGTCATCGAACCGGCGGCAACGCGCGTGGCAGTCTTGAAGGCGTTCCGTGCCCTGCGCGGGAAGCGTTCGAGTTTGCCGCCGAAGAAGCACGGGAATATCCCGCTCTAATGTCCACCGACAGCTCAGACGTCGCGTCCCCCGCGCCCGAAGGTCAAGAAGACGAGTACGAACTCCACCTGCAAGACAAGGTTCGCTTTGTCACGCGCGGCGTGACAGCGGAGGAGAAAGCTGCGGTCATCGTGGCCCTGGACAAGCTCGTTGACGAGGAGTCAGCGCTCGAACACGGGTTGGCCGCGTCGAGCGAGTCGATGTGGGAGAAGCGCCGCAAGGGCATCCGTGAAAATGTCTGGCTGACACGCAGCTTCGAAGACGACTTCACGGTCTAGACCGCCGAGCCACCACACTGATGTCAGATCCAGTCGGTTTTCACGCTGAACGCTACCGAAACGACTTCACCGAGGCGGAGAATCGCACCTTCACCGAGCAATTCGCCTGCATCACGACGGCAATGGCGGCGGCGATGGCGGAAGGCGTGCCGGTAACGGACGCGCGCGTACAGGAGCAGGTGGGGGCACACTACGAGTTCTGCCTGCAGTTTTGGACTCCCACGCGTGCGGCGTACAAAAGCCTCGCCATGTCCTACATCCTTCCGTCGGCCTATCGGGATGCGTACGAGAGTGTTGCCGTTGGTTTGGGCAAGTATCACTACGACGCGATTGTTCTGTGGGCGGATACGCACCTCGACTAGGCCCGCTCTCTGCAGCGGTCTTATCGGGGCACTGCCCACTCGTGGGTTTTCCCCTGTCGACTTCACGTGGATCTGCAGGAAACTAGGGGCCTGTCTGCATTCGCGTCCCCCCACGCGGTGCCGCCAGTCCGTGGGTCGGGGCACGTTTTTCGGGTTGATGCCCCGACTCACCCCACAGCGGTCAGAGGGTCAACTGCACAAGTTGGCCCTCTGATCTGGGAAAACCATAATGCGGATAAACGGCGCTACGAACGGACAAACCGAGCAACGGCCTCGACGTGGTGCGTGTGTGGGAAGAAGTCGTGTGCTTCGAGGTGCGCCAACTCGTAGCCGTGCGTTGACAGCAGATGCGCATCCCGCGCCAAGGCAACCGGGTCACACGCAACGTAGATGATCTGTGCGGGGGCCAACTCACCGAGTGAGTCGACTACGTCGCGTCCGGCGCCCGAACGAGGCGGGTCGAGAATCACGGTCGCCGCAGCGAGCCGCGATCGATCCATCGCCGAGGCGGTGACAGCGGTATCAGCGAGAAACCGGTCGACGCGAGCCGTGACGGCACGCGCTCCAACCCAGTGAGCGAGGTTGTTCGAGGCGAACTCCGTCGCCTCGTCGTCGAGTTCGACGCTCGTGATGCGCGTTGTCGATCCGAAAGCATCTCCGACCGCAGCCGCAATCAATCCAACCCCGCCGTATAAATCAAGATTGGCCGCACGAGGATCAAACAGTTGACTGTCAATCGCCCGCGTGACCGCCTGCGTCAAGACGAGCGGAGCACGTCGATGAACCTGCCAGAAACTCGATGCGCGCAGTTGAAATTCGCGCTCGCCGACGCGCTGGATGATGAGTGGTGCTTTCGTGGTGTCGTTGTCACGGGATTCCAGAGCAACCAGGCCGCTGTCGGCGTCGACGAGAGTGACTCCGTCGATGTCGCTCATGGTGGCCGACAACGGAGCCGATTCCTGGATTCGGCGTGTTGCCAAAGGAAGGCTCGTCACTGACACAACTCGATGACTCCTGGCCGCAAACGGACCAACTCGCCCGTCCGCATCCACGTGCAAAAACTCGCGCGTTCGATAGCCCAATCCGTTTGTTTCGTCGTCACCTGGTGCCGACTCCACCGAGACCGTGACGTCAACCTTGGCCATACGAGAAAAAGAATCGGTGAGTACGAAGGCCTTGAGATCACGCTGATGCGCAAGGTCAATGTGTCCGAAATCTGCTCCGCCCGGTCTCTCACTCGGGTCGCGCGTCAGTGCGGCGTCGGCCCAGATGTGTTCGCGTCGATGCGGTGAGGGGGTGAGTACGTCAAGAGTTTCGGCACGCCAGAAACTCTTCTGTGAGTCGTCGGAAATGCGAGCTCGAACCCGCTCGCCCGGAATCGCATCGGTCACGAATATGACGCGCCCGTCGTGCCGCGCGACAAAAACGCCACCGTGGGCCACGTTGGTAATGTCGAGTTCGACCTCGGTGCCGACGAACCCCGCTGACTTAATCACGTGGGGACGGCGGCCTTGGTGTCGCGGACTCATGTCTTTGAGCATCCCACACTCCCACGCCCACTTTTCAGCAAGGAAGACGTCACCGCGCATGCTCCTATATCTCGCGTCAACTTCTCCGGCCCGGCTTGCCACATTACGAGCAGCGGGCATCGAACCCGTGGTCGTGCCGAGTGAGGTCGACGAGGACGCGGCCGTCGCAGCCGCCGAACTTGAACGTGGACACCTGCTCGACCCGGCGGACATGGTGTTGCTTCTGGCCCGTGCGAAGGCCGAGGCGGTTGTCGCACCCGGCATGGACGGTCTGGTGCTCGGTGGCGATTCCGCTTTCGTGCTCGACGGTGTGACCTATGGCAAGCCGCACGAGCCACACGTCGCCCGCGAGCGATGGCTCGCCCAACGCGGTCGCACCGGCGAACTGTTCAGCGGTCACTGGCTCATGCGCGTCACCGACGGCACGATAGTCGACGCCGTGGGTGAGATCGCGGTGGCGACCGTGACGTTTGCTGATGACATCACGGATGCCGAACTCGACGCCTACATCGACTCGGGTGAACCCCTTGAAGTCGCCGGGGCATTCACCATCGACTCGCTCGGCGGACCATTCATTACGCGCATCGACGGAGATCCATCCACCGTCATTGGCGTGAGCTTGCCAACCGTGCGGCGTCTCGCCGGCAAGCTCGGTGCCTTCTGGCCCGACCTCTGGAATCGCACCGAGGGTTCGTGACACCCACATGACGGGCATCCGTCGCTAGGCTGACATGCATGCCTCGCATCACTAAGGTCCTCATTGCCAACCGTGGCGAAATTGCCGTTCGCGTCATTCGCGCAGCCCGCGATTATGGAATCGGTTCGGTGGCGGTCTATGCCGATCAAGACCGGGATGCTCTGCACGCCAAGCTTGCCGATGAGGCCTATGCCCTGGGCGGAACGACGAGTGCCGAGACGTACCTCGTGATTGACAAGATTCTCGCCGTCGCGCGTCGCAGCGGTGCAAACGCGGTCCACCCCGGATACGGCTTCCTCGCAGAGAATGCCGACTTCGCGCGTGCCGTCATCGACGCGGGGATGATCTGGATTGGGCCGTCGCCCGAGGCCATCGAGCGTCTCGGCGACAAGGTATCCGCTCGCCATGTGGCCGAAAAAGTGGGAGCTCCGCTCGCGCCGGGAACACTCAATCCCGTCTCTGACGCGGCCGAGGTACTCGAGTTTGTCGACAAGGTCGGTCTGCCCGTGGCCATCAAGGCCGCCTTTGGCGGCGGGGGTCGCGGACTTAAGGTAGCCCGCACTCGGGAAGAAGTTGCTGACCAGTTTGACTCAGCGACTCGCGAGGCCATCGCCGCTTTTGGTCGTGGAGAATGTTTCGTCGAGAAATACCTTGATCAGCCCCGTCACGTCGAGACGCAGTGCCTGGCCGACGCTCACGGCAATGTTGTCGTTGTCTCGACGCGAGACTGCTCACTCCAACGCCGTCACCAAAAATTGGTCGAAGAAGCTCCCGCGCCGTTCTTGACGGATGCGCAGCTCGAGATGCTCTACAGCTCCTCGAAGGCCATCCTCAAAGAGGTCAGCTACCAAGGTGCCGGCACGTGCGAGTTTCTCATCGGTAAAGACGGCACAGTTTCGTTTCTCGAGGTGAACACGCGCTTGCAGGTCGAGCATCCGGTCAGCGAAGAGGTCACCGGAATCGACCTTGTGCGCGAGCAGTTCCGCATCGCGGAGGGCGGTGTTCTCGACTACGGCGACCCTGAGATAACGGGGCATTCGTTCGAGTTCCGAATCAACGGTGAGGATGCGGGCCGCAACTTCATGCCCGCCCCCGGCCCCGTGCACGTGTTCCACGTTCCCGGCGGCCCCGGCGTGCGCGTCGACACGGGTGTCACCGCGGGCGACGAAATCTCTGGATCATTCGACTCCATGGTTGCCAAGCTCATCGTGACCGGTGCCACCCGTCAGGAAGCTCTCGAACGATCGCGCCGGGCACTCGATGAGTTCGAGGTTCTCGGCCTACCGACCGTATTGCCGTTCCACCGCAAGATTGTCGTCGACCCGGCGTTTGCGCCTACGGGGGACAAGCCATTCTCGGTTTACACATCATGGATTGAGACAGAGTTCGAAAACGACATTGAACCCTGGAGCGGTGAGACGGAAGAGACCAAGGCTCAGGCCAAACGTCAGCATGTCACGCTCGAAGTGGATGGTCGTCGAATTGAAGTTGCGCTGCCGGCAAAACTTCTGCGCAATACTCCCGGCGACCTCGCAAACCTCGGTCCCGCACCCAAACGCAAGGCGAGTGCTCTGGCTGCGTCCGGGCCGTCCGGTGCAGCCGTGAAAGCACCGATGCAAGCGACAGTGGTGAAAGTTGCCGTCGAAGAAGGACAGCGGGTCTCCAAAGGCGACCTCATCCTGGTGCTCGAGGCGATGAAGATGGAGCAACCGGTCACCGCACACAAGAACGGAACGGTAAGTAACGTCAATGCACCGATTGGTCAGACCGTGTCAAACGGTCACGTTTTGCTCCACATCGACGATTAGTCTGCTCGACAACCACGAGTCCACGAGATCAACGGAAAGCCACCAATTATGACGACGTATCCTCGCACCCTCATTAGTTCCGGTTCGGTGTACGAACCTCGGGTGGGTTACTCGCGGGCCGTGCGCGCGGGAGACTTCGTCTTCGTTGCGGGAACGACGGCGGGAGCACCTGAGGGGGCTGTGGGAGGCAACGATCCAGCGGAACAGACGCGGGAAATCTTTCGTCGAATCGGCCACGCGTTAGAGCAAGCCGGAGCGACGTTCAACGACGTCGTGCGTACGCGTATCTACCTGCGTCACATCAGCGACTTTGACGCGGTCGGTGCGGTGCACGGCGAAATCT
>RFQD01000084.1 GCA_009925875.1 Microbacteriaceae bacterium
TGTGGCGCAACAGACGGCGCTTTTTCTCGGGAGACCCGAAAGCGAACTCAAGCTCATCATCCTGCACCTAGGAAATGGCGCGTCTGCGTGCGCCGTCAGGGGAGGTGTCTCGATTGAAACGTCGATGGGACTGACGCCGCTCGAAGGTCTTGTGATGGGAACACGCTCGGGAGACATCGATCCGGCGATTCTCGTGCACCTGCATGACGTGGCCGGGCTCGGCTTCGATGACCTCGACACACTGGTCAATCGACGAAGCGGCTTACTCGGCCTTGCGGGTCGAGCAGACATGCGGGACGTAACCGAAGCGGCCGCGAGGGGGGACGAGCGCGCGGAACTCGCTCTCGGCGTATTTGCGCACCGCATCCGGCATTACATCGGGGGATATCTCGCTGCACTCGGGGGGCTCGACGCCGTGGTGTTTACCGCCGGCATCGGCGAGAATTCCGCTGTTGTGCGCGAGCGTGTGATTTCTCCCCTCGCACATTTAGGGTTGCGGCTCGATGCCCGGGCAAACGTGGACGAGTCACGGCTTGCACGTCGAATATCCCCGGTCGATTCGGCACCGGCGGTACTCGTCGTGCCGACAAATGAGGAACTGGCTATTGCTCAAGCGGCGTACGCGGCGCGCGTAACCTGACCGCTCGGTCGCACCCGCAACGTACTATTGACGTGTGGCCACCGCACTGTACCGACGCTATCGGCCCGAATCGTTCGCCGAGATGATCGGGCAGTCTCACGTGACGGATCCGCTGATGGCGGCCTTGCGTTCGAATCGCGTGAACCATGCTTACTTGTTCAGTGGTCCTCGAGGCTGCGGGAAAACCACATCCGCGCGCATCCTCGCTCGATGCTTAAATTGCGCCGAGGGACCAACGGACACACCGTGCGGAGTGTGCCCGAGCTGCGTCGAACTTGCTCGAGATGGCGGCGGCTCGATGGATGTTGTCGAAATCGATGCGGCGAGTCATAACGGTGTGGATGATGCTCGCGAGCTTCGTGAACGTGCCGCGTTCGCGCCGGCTCGCGACCGCTACAAAATCTTCATCTTGGACGAGGCCCACATGGTCACGCCGCAGGGATTCAATGCCCTCCTCAAACTCGTGGAAGAGCCGCCGGAGCATGTCAAATTCATCTTTGCGACGACGGAACCCGAGAAGGTTATCGGAACCATTCGCTCGCGCACTCACCACTATCCATTCCGGCTGATTCCACCCGCGGTGATGCTCGACTATGTCGAAAAGATGTGTGCGAGTGAGGGCGTCACCGTTGAGGCGGGTGCGCTCGCTCTGGTCGTGCGCGCCGGGGGTGGTTCTGCTCGCGACACGTTGTCCGTGCTCGATCAACTCATCGCGGGCACCGATGGAGACACGGTCACCTACGAACGTGCGGTGTCGTTATTGGGGTACACCCACACGGCATTGCTCGATGATGTGGTGGATGCGCTCGCCGCGAGTGACTCGGCCGCCGCATTCGCGGCTGCCGACCGGGTCATTCAAACCGGCCAAGATCCTCGTCGCTTCGTCGAAGACTTCCTCGAGCGCCTGCGCGACCTCATCATCGTGGCGGCCACCGGGGGCTCCGCCGCCAATGTTTTGCGCGGCATCCCGCAAGACGAAATCGATCGCATGGCCGGTCAAGCTCGAAGACTGACGAGCCAGCAGCTTTCGCACGCCGCGGATGTGGTCAACGCGGCTTTGACCGACATGTCGGGCGCGACGTCCCCTCGCCTGCATCTCGAGCTCATGATCGCACGGTTGCTGATCGAGTCCACTCCGGCTCCGGTCACGACACCGCCCACCGCGGCTCAGTCAACTCCCGTCGCCGCCGAGAAATCATCTCCAGTCGCCGCCGAGACGCCAAGCACCCCGTTACCTCCCGCGTTTGTTGGCCCGGTCACTCTCGAGCTCATCTCCGAAAAGTGGCCCGACGTGCTGGCGCACCTTGAGACGTCAAAGCGAGCCGCATGGCTCGTCGTCTCCTCGGCGGTAGTGCGCGATTACGCGGACGAGATTCTCACACTTGTCTTCGCTCGTGAGAGCGATGCTGCGGCCTTTCGTCCGCAACCGGGTGTTCCTGGCGGAGTTCACGAAGTGACCCGGCAAGCGATTCAGAAGGTGCTCGGTGTCAACGTGAAATTCCGCCTGTCCGTCGAGGGCACTCAGACTCAACCCGTCGATACAACGCGCACGGAACCCACGACGGTCCCGGTTGTGGAGTCGATGCCCGTTTCGACCGCGCCTGCGGACGCGGCATCCGCCGAGGGCAACTGGGAAACCGTGGAGATTCCGGGCGAACGAGGCAAGCCCACATTTGCCGACGATGAGATCGACGCGAGCACGTCCCACGTTGAACCTGAAGAAGTTGCTGAAGATACCCGCTTTGGCGAAGCCTTGGTGCGGGAAGTGCTCGGGGCCACCTTCCTCTCGGAAGAGAAACTCAGCGACGCAGATGTTTCCGACCCCGCCGCCGCCCCTCTCCTTGCGGATTCTGGTGCGATGGATAGCTCATTGGTCCAGATGGACTCCGCAGGTCCGAACCTTGGGTCGAACATCAGCCCCACAACCGAGGGTTAGCGTTCGTGTACGACGGAATTGTTCAAGAACTCATTGACGAACTCGGTCGATTGCCCGGGGTCGGCCCAAAGTCGGCTCAGCGGATTGCGTTTCACATTCTTCAGACCGAATCCTTTGACGTCTCTCGCCTCGCACAGGTACTCACCGACGTTCGAGAAAAGGTCAAGTTTTGCGAAATCTGTGGCAACGTCGGCGAAGAGTCTCGGTGTGGAATTTGCCGTGATGCGCGCAGAGACCCTTCATCAATCTGCGTTGTGGAAGAGGCAAAAGATGTCGTCGCAATCGAACGCACTCGAGAATTTCGTGGTCTCTATCACGTGCTGGGTGGATCAATCAGCCCCATGGACGGAGTTGGACCCGATGACCTTCGAATACGGCAGCTTCTGACGAGACTGAGTGATGGAACGGTTACCGAGGTCATCATTGCGACCGACCCCAATATGGAGGGAGAAGCGACCGCGACGTACATCACTCGGCTTCTTGCGTCCATCGAGGTGAAGGTGTCACGACTCGCTTTTGGGCTTCCCGTTGGCGGCGACCTCGAGTACGCGGACGAAGTGACGCTCGGAAGAGCCTTCGAGGGCCGGCGCACTGTTTAGTCGCGGATTTTCACACGACGAGGCTTTCCCGCATCGTGAAAAGTGTTTGTCCGCCTGTCGGTAGAATTGAGAATCCCCACATTTTCGCCCCTAGTTTGGTTTGAGGGAGTGTTTTCTCAGTGAGCTTGATTGTGCAAAAGTTCGGCGGTTCTTCGGTAGCCGACGCCGAGAGCATCAAGCGTGTCGCGCGCCGTATCGTCGAAGCGCGTGAAGCGGGAAACGACGTCGTCGTTGTCGTGAGCGCCATGGGTGACACGACGGATGAACTCGTCGATTTGGCAAACGAAGTGTCGAACGTCCCCTCACCACGGGAAATGGACATGCTCTTGACGGCGGGTGAACGCATCTCGATGGCTCTCGTCGCGATGGCGGTGCGGGGACTGGGACACGATGCCAGATCGTTCACGGGCAGTCAGGCCGGAATGATTACGGATGACCAGCACGGCTCGGCACGCATCGTTGACGTGACCCCAGGCCGACTTAAAGATGCCGTCTCAGATGGCGCGATTGTCATCGTCGCAGGATTCCAGGGCTTCAACAAAGACACGGGTGACATCACCACATTGGGTCGCGGTGGGTCTGACACGAGTGCCGTCGCGCTTGCTGCCGCGCTGGAGGCCGACGTCTGCGAGATCTACACCGATGTCGACGGGGTGTTTACTGCCGACCCACGCATCGTTCCCATGGCGAGCAAGATTCACCGCATAACCAGTGAAGAGATGCTCGAACTTGCCGCGAACGGAGCGAAGGTATTGAACATCCGCGCCACCGAATACGCGAGACGGCATGGCGTGACCCTGCATGTGCGGTCATCCTTCACTCACGACGAAGGCACCATCGTTTACAACCCCACGAAGGGACAACAAGTGGAAGAGCCCATTATCACCGGCGTGGCCGGCGACCTGAGCGAGGCAAAGATCACGGTCGTCGGGGTACCCGATGTTCCGGGCAAGGCGGCGCAGATTTTCACAATCGTCGCGAACGCGAACATCAATATCGACATGATTGTGCAGAACGTGAGTCACAAAGGTGAGTCCAAGACGGATATCTCCTTTACTCTGCCGAAATCAGAGGGAGAGAGAGCACTCGATGCGCTCCGTGCGAGTGCAGATGACATTGGGTTCGCCGAACTCAGCTACGACGATCAAATTGGCAAGCTCTCGGTCGTCGGTGCCGGCATGAGAACGAATTCCGGGGTTTCTGCCCAGCTTTTCACCGCGTTATTTGATGCGGGAGTCAACATTGACATGATTTCAACGTCGGAAATCAGAATCTCCGTGATTCTTCGTGCCGACCAACTCAACGATGCGATGCGTCGTGTGCACTCAGCCTTCGGGCTTGACGCGCAGGTCGAAGCGGTCGTTCACGCGGGGACGGGCCGATGACAGAGATGGGATCCGCCGGCCTGAATGTTGCGGTGGTCGGTGCGACGGGTCAGGTTGGCACGGTCATGCGCCGACTCCTCGATGAGCGGGATTTTCCTGTTAGGAGCATCCGCTTTTTCGCGTCGTCACGCTCTGCCGGCAGGGTCCTGACATACCGGGGTCACGATGTGATCGTTGAGGATGTGGAGTCCGCCGACGTTTCGGGCATTGACGTAGCGTTGTTCTCGGCGGGTGCGACGGGCAGTCGAGCGCACGCCCCGCGATTCGCAGCGGCCGGCGTCCTTGTGATTGACAATTCGAGTGCCTGGCGTATGGACCCGGATGTCCCGCTTATCGTCAGCGAGGTGAATCCGCACGCAATCGGCGAAGCCCGCAAGGGCATCATCGCAAATCCGAATTGCACGACGATGGCTGCGATGCCCGTCCTGAAGGTCCTCGATGGTGCAAAGGGACTGACAAAGATGACGGTGACGACGTTTCAGGCAGTGTCGGGATCGGGTCTCGCGGGGGCGGAGGAACTCGCCACACAAGTGCGCGCTGCTGTTGCTGCGGGAAATATCGAGGACCTCGTGCATGACGGTTCGGCAATCCACTTTCCGGCACCGTCGAAGTACGTTCGTACGATCGCGTTCGACGTGGTGCCTCTTGCCGGCGCAATCGTTGATGACGGACTCTACGAAACCGATGAAGAAAAGAAACTTCGAAACGAAAGTCGCAAGATTCTCGAACTCCCTCACCTACTTGTGAGTGGGCTCTGTGTCAGGGTTCCTGTGTTTACCGGACACTCGTTGAGCATCAATGCCGAATTCTCGTCGCCCATCACGCCCGACGAAGCCACGGAGCTGTTGGCGGATGCCCCGGGTGTCGTCCTCGAGGATGTCCCCACGCCGCTACAGGCCGCCGGAGCGGACCCCACCTTCGTGGGGCGGTTGCGTCAAGATGAGACGGTTGAGGACGGACGTGGTCTCGCGATGTTCCTCAGCAACGACAACTTGCGAAAGGGTGCGGCGCTCAATGCGGTTCAGATTGCAGAAATTATCGCAGCACAACGCGCCTGAATTACTTCCGATTTGCGGAAATGGCGACCCCGGTCATTGACTCGTGGTCACCCTAAACTAGCGGGATGACAATCCCTCGCGAAGTTGACGTATGCCTGATTGGTGGCGGCGTGATGAGCGCGACACTGGGTGCGCTTTTTACGCAACTAGAACCCAGCTGGACCATTCAGATTTTCGAACGACTCAGTGACGTTGCGCAGGAAAGCTCGAACCCCTGGAACAACGCGGGCACCGGGCACGCGGCACTTTGCGAACTCAATTACATGCCCGAAGCTCCCGACGGCTCCGTCGAGGCATCCAAGGCAGTGGCCATTAATGAACAGTTCCAGTTGTCGCGTCAATACTGGTCGTATCTGGTGACGGAAAAACTGATCAAGGACCCCGCGTCGTTCATCAATCCGACTCCACACATGACCTTTGTCTGGGGCGAAAAGAACGTCGAGTACATGCGAAAGCGCTTCGCGGTCTTGAAGAATCAGCCACT
>RFQD01000085.1 GCA_009925875.1 Microbacteriaceae bacterium
GCCGTACCGACCATGACCGCATCGGCACCGCACGCAATGGCTTTCACAATGTCACCGGAAGTGTTGATCCCGCCGTCGGCAATCACGTGCACATACCGACCGCCCGACTCATCGAGGTAGTCCCGCCGAGCGCCGGCGACATCCGCAACCGCGGTGGCCATCGGTGCATGGATGCCCAAACTCGCGCGCGTTGTCGACGCAGCTCCCCCGCCGAAACCGACGAGCACGCCCGCGGCTCCCGTGCGCATCAGGTGAAGCGCCGCCGTGTAGGTGGCGGCTCCACCCACGATGACGGGAACATCCAGCTCGTAAATGAACTTCTTCAGGTTGAGCGGCTCGGTCGTCTTCGACACGTGCTCAGCGGACACGGTGGTTCCTCGAATCACAAAGAGATCAACCCCGGCTTTGATGACCGTCTCGTAGTGCTCTTGCGTGCGTTGCGGCGAGAGTGCCCCGGCAACGACAACACCGGCGGCTCGAATTTCGGCCAAACGCGCCGTAATGAGCTCTGGTCGAATCGGGGCGGCGTAAATCTCTTGCATTCGCGCGGTCGCCTCAGCCGCGCTCAGCCCGCGAATTTCGGCAAGAACTTTTTCTGGTTCTTCGTAGCGAGTCCAGACGCCTTCGAGGTTGAGCACGCCCACACCACCGAGCTTTCCCAGAGCAATGGCCGTGGCTGGTGACACCACCGAATCCATTGGAGCCGCCAGAAGTGGCATCTCAAAACTGAACGCGTCGATGCTCCACGACACCGAAACATCCTGTGGGTCGCGCGTGCGCCGGCTCGGCACAATCGCCACATCATCAAAGGTGTACCCCCGGCGAGCGCGTTTGGATCGCCCGATTTCGATATCGCTCATGTTTTCTCTCTCGCCTCGTCCGACGGCCGACTACCTGCGGTAGTTCGGCGCCTCAACAACCATCTGCACGTCGTGTGGGTGAGACTCCTTGAGCCCGGCAGAAGTGATGCGCACAAACTTGCCACGCGACTTGAGCTCCGCAATGGTGCGAGCCCCGACGTAAAACATGGACTGCCGGAGTCCCCCGACCAACTGGTACGCAACCGCAGCCAGTGGCCCGCGATACGCAACTCGACCTTCGATACCCTCGGCGATGAGCTTGTCGTCGGTGGGAACATCCGACTGAAAATAACGATCTTTCGAATACGAGGTGCGCTCGCCCCGCGTTTGCAAGGCTCCGAGCGACCCCATGCCGCGATACAACTTGTATTGCTTGCCGCCCTCAAAAACCAGATCTCCCGGGCTTTCGTCACACCCGGCAAATAACGAGCCGAGCATCACGCTGTCGGCACCCGCAACAAGGGCCTTGGCAATGTCACCCGAATACTGCAACCCGCCATCGGCAATCAGTGGCACCCCGGCCGGGATGGCCGCCTTTGCCGCCTCGTAAATGGCCGACACTTGCGGCACGCCCACACCGGCCACCACGCGAGTCGTACAAATTGAGCCCGGGCCGACGCCCACTTTGACGGCGTCGGCGCCCGCCTCAATCAGTGCCCGAGCTCCGTCTTCCGTGGCGATGTTGCCGCCAATGACGTCGACTTGCGCGAACGTCGGGTCGGCCTTGATCTTGCGAATGATGTCGAGTACCCCGGCCGAGTCGCCGTTGGCCGTGTCAACCACGAGCACGTCCACCCCGGCGTCGCGCAGAGCAAGGGCACGGTCCCAGGCATCGCCAAAAAACCCGATGGCCGCGCCGACACGCAGACGGCCCGCTTCGTCTTTCGTGGCGTGGGGGTAGCGCTCGGATTTGTCGAAATCTTTTGTCGTAATGAGTCCCGTGAGCTTGCCCGACTCATCAATGATCGGCAGCTTCTCGATCTTGTTCTGAGCGAGCAATCCCATCGCCTCGTCGCGTGTGACACCGACCCGTGCGGTCACCAACGGCATCGCCGACATGACGTCGCGCACCAACGTGGTCGACTTCTCCATGTCGGAGACGAATCGCATGTCACGGTTGGTAATGATTCCGAGCAACACGCCCGCAGGATCAATCACGGGGAGGCCACTCACACGATATTCGCCACACAGCGCATCCACCTCGGCGACAGTTGCGTCGGGGTGAGTGGTCACGGGATTCGTGATCATGCCCGATTCGCTTCGTTTCACCTTGTCGACCTGGTCTGCCTGGTCGTCAATCGACAGATTGCGATGCACGATTCCGATACCACCCTGTCGTGCGATCGCAATGGCCATGCGGGCCTCCGTGACCGTGTCCATCGCGCTCGACACGAGTGGCTTGGCGAGAGAAATACGCCGAGTGAGTCGTGTCGTCGTATCTGCCTCTGACGGGATGACATCCGTGTGTGCGGGAAGCAGCAACACGTCGTCATAGGTGAGCCCAACGTAGGCGAATGGATCGTGCGTTTCCATAGGGTCCTCCTGCGTCGTGGCGACGGTGTGTCCGCTCCTCCATCGTAACCGGGCACTGTTCCTCATGAATTCGAAGAGGCTGAGAGGATGCGCGCGCTGCAGGCAGGGTGGGTAGGCTACAGGTCGCGACTCTTGCAGGTTGCAGATTGAAACATCTAAGACATAATCGACAGATAGCGTCTCTCACCGAGGAGAGATGCCAATTCATCCGTTCAGTTGTGACGCGGAGAGAATTGCGCCCAATGGAGGTCCCGTGGTTCATCAACCTGTACTGGCTGTGTTTGCGAGGAAGTGGTCGCGCACCTTCGTTGCTGTGATTGTCGGACTTCTTGTCGCCACCGCCTGGGCGCTCACGCAGCCCGCAGCGGCTTTTGCCGCCGACACGGCCGGCCCCTGCGTTGCGGATTCCGCGACGGGATGTTTCAACGGCACTATCAAAGGCGTCGGCGCTGGCGTCAAGATTGTGATTTCCGGAAACGGTCAAGAGATCACTGCCGTGACCGACGCAGATGGCAAGTGGAACGCGGCCGTCACGGCCGCTGGTTCCTACACGCTCACCGTGGATGAGGCATCGTTGCCCGCGGGTGTCACATTGAAGTCGGAGGCCACTCAAACGCGTGACATCACGCTGGGATTCAACAAGGGCGCCGTGTTCACGGTCAACGGAGGGTCCGACGGCGGTGCCACTGACGGGGGCGGAACGAACGGAGGAAACACCGAAGCCGCCACCGGTTTCAACTGGGAGCGACTGGCCCAACAATCAGCTTCCGGTTTACGTCTCGGCTTGTTGCTCGCCCTTGCTTCGATCGGCCTCTCGCTCATTTACGGAACGACAGGGCTCTCCAACTTTGCGCACGCCGAACAGGTGACTCTCGGTGGTCTCTTGGCGTATACATTTGCTAATCAACTCGGCCTCAACATTTTCGTGGCAACGGCCCTGGTCGTTCTCGTCACCGGCTTTACCGGTTGGTTGCAAGACGTCGTAATTTGGCGACCGCTTCGCAAGAAGGGGCTGAGCCTGACGCAGCTCATCATCGTGACCATTGGTCTCGCGTTAGCTCTCCAATACACCTTCCAGATGTTCTACGGAGCGCGCACCGTACGCATCATCATGGCGACACCTCAAACTGTCGACATTGGACCCGTCACATTCACGATTGAGTCGTTATGGGCCATGGGTATCTCCATCGTGGTCCTCGGCGGCGTGGGATTCTTCCTGACGCGCACACGCACGGGTCGAGCCACGCGCGCCGTGTCCGACAATCCGGCTCTCGCATCCGCTTCCGGTATCGACGTCGATCGAATCATTCGAATCGTGTGGATTATGTCGGCCGCTCTCGCCGGTCTCTCGGGCGTGATGCTCGGACTCGTACTCAACGGCATCAGCTGGCAGACCGGTATGCAGCTGTTGTTGCTGATGTTCTCCGCGGTGACACTCGGCGGTCTCGGTACCGCTTTCGGCGCTCTGGTGGGTTCGCTCGTCATCGGCATGACCGTCGAGCTGTCCAACATGGTGCTCCCCGGTGACTTCAAATACGCAACAGCCCTGCTGCTGCTGATCATCATCCTGCTGGTTCGCCCGCAGGGTCTGTTCGGGCGCAAAGAACGCATCGGCTAAGGGAGAGGGACAATGGACGGAATAATCAAAATCCTCTACGACATGTCGGCAAGCATGATCTTGCCGACCACGGCGGCGTTCGTCATCGCGGCAATTGGCTTGAACGTGCACTTCGGCTTCACCGGTCTGCTCAACATGGGCCAGGCGGGCTTCATGCTCATCGGCGCCTATGGTTTCGCCATCTCGATTGGTGCGGGTCTGCCTTTCTGGGCCGCGTTCTTCATCGCCATCTTCGCCGGCATCGCATTCGCCCTCATCCTGGGAATACCTACCCTCCAGTTGCGCGGTGACTACCTCGCGATTGTCACGATTGCCGCGGCGGAAATTATCCGCATGGTCGGTCGCGCAAGCATCCTGAACGACATCACGGGTGGTTCCAACGGGTTGACCGGTGAGAGCTTCCGGAATCCTTTCGCCGAAATGTCGCTGTTCGGTGACGGTCAAACTCAGATTCTGTGGTTCGAATTCGACAACACCGGCGTGAACGGATGGTGGTCTCGCGCCGTGACCTGGTTCATGGTCTTCCTGTTTGCCGCCATTGTGTGGTTGCTCATGCGTTCTCCGTGGGGCCGCGTCATCAAGAGCATCCGTGAAGATGAGGATGCCGTGCGCTCGCTCGGCAAGAACGTGTTCTCGTTCAAGATGCAATCCCTCGTCGTCGGTGGCGTGCTCGGCGCCATCGGTGGTGTGATGTTCATTCTGCCCACGTCTCTGCAACCCGACGCCATGGGTCGCAACATGACCTTCTTGATTTGGACCGCCATGCTCCTCGGCGGCGCAGCCACCATCTTCGGGCCGATTCTGGGTTCGATTGTGTTCTTCGCACTCCGCCTCATGGTTCAGGGAACCATGCGATTGATCGTTCCCGACGCGTGGATGAACATTCAACAGACCGAGCAGTTCTCGTGGATCATGGTCGGTGTCGCACTGATGTTGCTCGTCATCTTCAGACCACAAGGAATGATCGGCAACAAGAAGGAGCTGAACTTTAATGTCTAGTTCTGTCGCCTCGTCGGCGAGCACCAAGACGGTCGCGGAATACCGTGCCGACCTGAAGAACGTGCCCCACAAGCCGGGTGCTCGCAAGCCTGAGCCCATTCTCAAGGTCAAAAACGTGCGTCGAGACTTCGGTGGTCTCACCGCCGTCGACGTCGATCACGTGGAGGTTCAGCGCGGGGTCATCACAGCGCTTATTGGACCCAACGGTGCCGGAAAGACCACGTTTTTCAATCTCATCACCGGTTTCGATAAGCCGTCTTCGTCCAAACGAACCTTCGGCGGTCCGTCGGCAGCGGACGCCGCCTCGTGGTCGTTCAACGGTCGGGCGCTCGGAAACACCAGCGCGGCGGCGGTCGCCAAGAGTGGCATGGTGCGAACGTTCCAGTTGACGAAAGCGCTCTCTCGACTGACGGTCCTGCAAAACATGCTGTTGGGTGCGCAACACCAGTCCGGAGAAAACTTCTTCGTCGCGCTCATCAAGCCACTCTGGCGGAAGCAAGAAGAAGCGAACACGCAAAAAGCTCTCGCTTTACTCGATCGCTTCAAGTTACTCGACAAGAAAGACGACCTCGCCGGTAGCCTGTCGGGCGGGCAAAAGAAGCTCCTCGAAATGGCCCGCGCGCTGATGAGCGATCCCGTCATGATCATGCTGGACGAGCCGATGGCCGGTGTTAACCCGGCACTGACCCAGTCCCTGCTCGGACACATTCAGTCGCTACGTGATGACGGCATGACCGTGCTGTTCGTGGAACACGACATGCACATGGTTCGCCACATCTCAGACTGGGTCATTGTCATGGCCGAGGGCCGGGTGGTTGCCGAAGGTCCCGCCGACACGGTAATGAGTGACCAGGCCGTTGTCGACGCGTATCTCGGGGCGCATCACGACACTGACCTCGGCGACGACAAATTCATCACGGACACCGCTGCCGTTCGAATTGAACGTGCGGTTGCCGAAGAAGACGCGCGTACCGCCAAGAAGACCAAAAAGTAGGGAATCGACATGGCAACAAACACTCCACCAGCCCGC
>RFQD01000086.1 GCA_009925875.1 Microbacteriaceae bacterium
CCGATGCCCGCCCCATTGGCACCCGTACCGAGCACGGCGATGTTCAGATCGGTGAGAGAGCGCATGCGTGAGCCTTTGTGTGGGGTGAAGTGTTCGATGATAGTTAACAGGCGCAACGGGATGCCCGTCAATCCCGCGATCTGACTAGCCTCGTCGCTCCTCCCTTCTGTACAGTGAGAACGAACGTTACGCGAGAACGACGCAGAGGAATCACATGACAAACGCCAGAATTGCCGTATTGGGAACGGGCGCCAACGGCGCATCCATCGGGGCCGACATGATTCGCGCGGGACTCGATGTGACCTTCATCGAGCAGTGGCCCGACCATGTGGAGGCCATGCGCGCCAACGGTCTCACGGTTCATCTGCCGACCGAAACGCAGGTCACACCCATCGAGGCCTATCACTTCTGCCAGGTTGCCGAATTGCGCACACCCTTCGACATCGTGTTCACGTCGGTCAAAACCTATGACACCCGTTGGGTGACCGAACTGATCAAGCCATTGCTCCACGAGGACTCGATTGTGGTCGGGTTGCAGAACGGCATGACCGTAGATGCCGTTGCCGACATCGTGGGTGAAAAGCGCTCGGTGGGTGCCGTCTTGGGAATCGCCGCGAACATGTTCGAACCCGGCGTGGCCCGCCAATACGGTCCTGACGAGACGTGGCTTGCCGTGGGGTCGCTCGACGGCACGGTCACTCCGGCCGTGCAGGCGGCTGCCGACGCTCTCGCACATGCGGGACACGTGGAAATCCCGGCCAACATTCGCGATGCCAAATGGATGAAGCTCATTGCCAACATCCCCGAAATGCTTCCGTCTGCCATTCTCGACGTTCCGCTCCTTACCGCCGCTGCGGTCGACGGGATGCGCCCCGTCATGGATGCGGCAGCTCGCGAGGCGTACCACGTTGCCATCGGCTTGGGCGTCACCATGATTCCAGTTTTGGGCAAGACGGCAGACCAGGTGCCCGACTCCGACCAGTATGCGGTCGACCTGCTCGAGACCATTCTCGAATCCTTCTCACGCCCCGACACGCGCGTTGCCGTATTGCAAGACTGGGAGAAGGGTCGCCGTGCGGAGCTCGATGCATTCAGCGGATACATCGTCAGCAAGCAGCAGGAGTCAGGTGTTGCGACTCCCGTGAACGAGATGATCCTCGGCATCGCTCAACGCATCGAGCGCGGTGAACTCAGGCAAGACCTGTCGAACGCGGAGCTCATGATTCGCGGCTACGCAGACATCGTGTCGAAAACTGCGGTGAACGTGGGCTAACCTCGCGCAACGCAGCTCCGCAACTCCCGAACCACTCGGGCGCAAACGCAGAATGGCCCCTCATGACGAGGGGCCATTCTTGTGCTGTGGCGTGTGATTTACTTCTTCTTCGGCAGCGTCTCGCCACGACCCTCGGGCGTGTTCAGGTGTGACTGTGAGCTGCGCACGTTGTTGAGCGGACCATCCACCGAGTAGTAACGCTGTCCTCCGGCGACCATGAGGGTCTCGGCGGGGAACTTGGTGATGACCTCGCAACCGGTGGCCGTCACGACGACTTCTTCCTCGATGCGTGCGGCCCCGATGCCGTCAGAAGATGGCCAGTACGTCTCGAGTGCGAAGACCATGCCCTCTTCGAGCGTCTCGGGATTCTCAAACGACACGAGACGCGAGAAGATCGGCTTCTCCCAGATGGAGAGACCGACGCCGTGTCCGTACTGCAGAGCGAAGGCGGCTTCTTCATCAGCGAAGCCGAACTCTTCGGCGGCCGGCCACACGGCACAGATGTCGGCCGTGGTGGCTCCGGGCTTCACCAGGGCAATCGCGAGGTCCATGTATTCGCGTGCCTTCTTATAGGCGTCGACCTGTGCCGGGCTTGCCGATCCCACGGCGAACGTGCGGTAGTAGCACGTGCGGTAGCCGTTGAAGCTGTGCAGAATGTCGAAGAACGCGGGGTCGCCCGGCCGAATCAGCCGGTCTGAGAAGACGTGCGGGTGTGGCGAGCAACGCTCACCCGAAATGGCGTTGACTCCCTCGACGTACTCGGAGCCGAGGTCATACAGGGTCTTGGCCACAAGCCCCACCGCTTCGTTCTCTTTCACGCCCGGCTTGAGGAATTCGTAGAGGTTCTCGTACGCCGCATCCACCATCGACGCCGCCGTGGTCAGCAACGTGATTTCATCGGGCGTCTTGATGCGACGAGCCTCGAGGAACACCTGCTGTCCGTCCACAATCGAGATGCCCTCTTTTTGCAGGGCGAACAGGATGGGCAACTCGAGCACGTCGACACCGAGCGGCTCGTTCGCCACGCCGAACTTCTCCAGCTCACGCTTGATCTTCGCGGCGACACCCTCAGCGATTTCTGCGCCCGGAGGGAAGGCTCCGCGCAACGTCGAGATTCCGGCGCGCGACCCGTGCTCGGCGCGCGGACGCGTGGCACCGTGGTGCGGTGCGTGCGGGTCGGCGTCGTTCTCCATGTGGGTCTGATTGAGCCACGGGTTCAGCAGTGTGTGGTGCTTGGCCGCCGAACCGAAGTCCCAAATGATCGGGTCGCTGTTGCGCGTAATGAGAGCGAACCGAATGAGCTTGTCCATCGCCCACGTACCGATGTGGGTTCCGGTCATGTAACGAATGTTGCCGAAGTCAAATGCCAGCAGGGCGCCGAGGTCCGAGGCTTCCAGCTTCGCCCGAAGACTCGCGAGGCGTGCTTCGCGCAGGCGTTCAAAGTCGACGCGTTGCTCCCAGTCGACCGACATGGTTCCGCGGGTTGCTGTACTCATTCTGGTTTCACTCCTTCGGGGGCTTCGGGCATATCGAGGTCAAAATCCATCACGCGGTGAAAACGCGACAGCGCATTCCACATCGCAATTGTCATACACAGTTCGAGCAATTCGACATCGTTGAAGTGTTTTTTTGCTTCGGCCAGCGTTGTCGGAGTGGCGGCCTGTGGCAGGTCGCCATAGTTCTCGTTCTGGGGGTTCACCGTAAGCTCGCGCGTGAGTTCAAGAGCAGCCTGCCAGGCTGGCGGCATCTCACTCCAGTTGGCCCCGACGATCGCGCGCATCTGGTCGTCGGTCACGCCCTTGGCCGCCGCCGACGTGGCGCGGTGGCTGACCGTGTACCGGCAGTGGTTGAGGTAGCCCACGTAGAGGGCGCACGCGTCTTTGAGTTGCGCATCCATCACGCCCGGACCAGCAACGGTTCGCAGGAACGGCAAGTACGTGGCGAACATGTCGGGCTTGTTCATGATCGCTTTCCAGGTCTCGAGTACTTTTCCGTACTGCGCCTGACCCGACTCGGCGATCTCGCGAGGTGTGCCCTCGAGTTCGTCAATCTGCGCGAGTCTGATGTATGCCATGGTGTCTGTGCTTCCGTGGTGGGGTCGGGTGAGGTTTACTTCTGGAATTGCGCGGCGAACTTGCTCAACGCCGCGTCGAGCCCGTCGTCGTATGTCATCTCGGCGAGCTCATAGAAAGCGACCCGACCGGCGTTGGCCGCACCGCCTCGGGCAGCCAGGGCGAGCCATTCCTCGGCGGCACCGCGGATCTTGTCGGCCGGCTCAACGCGATTGACGAGACCGACCTCCAGCGCACGGGTTGCGTCGAACGGTTCCCCACAGCCGATGTTCTCCATGGCGAGCTTGGCGCCGAGGCGCTTGATCATCGGCACCTGGGCCACCATGGGCCACACGCCGACGGCGACCTCGTAACTGCCAATCTTGACGTGGGGGGCTGCCACCCCGTAGTCGCAGGCGGCCACGATGGATCCACCGGATGCGACAGCGTCGCCATTCACAACGGCCACAACGGGCTTGCGAAGTCGCGGAAAAATCTTGAGCAGCGTGGCCAGCGAACGAGCAAATTCGACGGGATCACCACCGGCACGGATACTCGCCAAATCGAGACCGCCACAAAACGCGTCCCCGGCTCCCGTGACCACGATGCCGTCGACGCTCGCGTCGGCGTCGGCGGCGAGAAGATCGGCTCCGACCCGCGCCATGACCTCGGGGTTCAACAAATTACGTTCGGGACCCTCGATGACGACGGTCGCGAAGATGGGCTCACTCTGGCTCATCGTCACCGCCTTTCATGCTTCTGGTGGTTAGACACTAATCGAAAAATGTATCCATTTGCAAGGCAAAAATCCAGATTTTCGCTCTCTAGTGGGCCTTGTTCGCACCTAATGGATACATCGATGGCGGTGGCAGAATATCCCCATGACCGAATTGGCCATCGACCTCGATCACGTCAGCATCTTGCGCGCGGGCAAACCAACACTCGACGACGTCAGCTTTCAAGTTCGTCGCGGCGAACACTGGGCCGTCATCGGACCGAACGGAGCAGGTAAGTCGACGTTGCTTGCCGTCTGCGCCACATCCACCCTTCCCGTGCGCGGCACCGCGACCATTCTTGGTCGCCAGGTGGGCAAGGTCGCCGTGACCGAGATTCGCGAGCGCCTTGCATATGTGACGACTCATCATCGCCTCGAGTGGCCGATGACCGCCCGTGACATCGTGCTGACCGGGTTTACGAACACGATCGAAACGCCGATGCGCTGGCAGGCGACTCCAGAGCAAACGGCGGCGGCGGATGCGCAACTCGCCAAATTCGGACTGCTCGCGTCAGCCGGCAACTCTTGGCGCGCGCTATCTCAGGGCGAGCTGGGGCGCACGCTGCTCGCGCGAGCCACACTTACGAAGCCCGAATTGGCCTTGTTTGACGAGCCCGCGGCGGGGCTCGACTTGGCCGCGCGCGAACAAGTACTCGACACCATCGATGAGCTCACCACCGACAATCCGCTCATGACGAGCGTGATGATCACGCATCACCTCGAAGAGTTGCCCACCACCACAACTCACGCGGCCCTGATGCGTGACGGCAAAGTCATCGAATCAGGATTCGCAACGGAAATTCTCACCTCGGCGACTCTCACAGCGTGTTTCGACATGCCGATTGTGGTCGATTACACCCATGGGCGCTGGTCAAGTCGAAGTGGCCGAGTGCGTTAGATCTCGGCAGCCGTGCGGAGACGAGGAAGCTGAACCTGTCCTTAGGCCGCAGCTAAGAAATCTTCCCACTGTGTTTGTCGGCGCTCGAGGCCCATGGCAAACCACGCCGGTCCACTCGGCATTCTCGGTGTCGATTTGAGCGACCAACCGAGGTCTCGAAGAAGACGATCGCCCTTGACGTTGTTACACCGGAAGCAGCAGGCCACGAGGTTTTCCCACGTATCCTGACCGCCTCGCGATCGTGGCACGACGTGATCAATCGTGGTCGCGGAGGCGGGACAGTAGGCGCACCGGTAGCCGTCTCGGCGCAACACTCCTCGCCGTGAAACAGGAATGCGCCGCACATACGGGACTCGTACGTAGCGGCGCAAGACGATGACACTGGGGCGATCAAACGTTGCGGAGACCGTTTGTATCGGATGCTCGGGGTCTATCTTTATCACCGAAGCTTTGTCATTGAGCACGAGCATGAGCGCTCGTCGGAACGAGACAACGGCGAGCGGCTCGTAGCCCGCATTCAGAACCAAGGTTTGCATCGCGCCTCCTTCGAGCTTTCCTGCCTGGCGTGCAGGAACAACAGAAGTTCTTGGGATGAACCTACGCCTGAAAACCGGAGAGCGTCCGACACGGCGCGCCGAAGACCGGTGAAGAAATCGCGTCAAAAAGGGAAACTAGTTGATTCCCACACGGAACACGATGTAATAGCTCGACCAGATGGGGCGAATCTCGATGCTCTCGCCTTCGGTGGGCGAGTCGAGCATCATGCCCGGTCCTGCCCAGAAGCCGACGTGTCCGGGCATCCACACCAAGTCGCCCGGCTGTGCATCCGCCTCGGCAATGGGGGTCCCCATGTTGAGCTGCGACGACGCCATGTGTGGAAGCTCAATGCCGAACTTGGAGTAAATAAACAAAGTGAAGCCCGAGCAGTCAAAACCGGCGGGAGTCGTGCCGTAGGCCAGATACGGCGTGCCAATGTACTGGCGAGCATCCTCGAACACAGCGGCAAGACTGAAA
>RFQD01000087.1 GCA_009925875.1 Microbacteriaceae bacterium
AAGCTCTCGACGTAGCCGTTCTCCCACGGGCTCGCCTTCTCGATGTAGGCCGTCTGCGACCCGACACCGGCGATCCACGTCTTCACCGCATCCGCGATGAACTCCGGCCCCTGGTCCGAGCGGATGTGCGTCGGTGTCCCGTGCGCCATGAACAGGTCAGCCAGCTCATCGATCCCGGACTCCTCGTCGAAATCACCGAGACGGTGGCTGCCGGAGCGACCCCGCAATCGGCACGCAAGTGGTGGACCGGCGAGGTCGCTCGGTTAGCAAACATTGCGTCAAAGGAACCGGCCGAGCTGGTCTCTGCCGCGCAGGTTGCGGAACTACAGCAACTCGTCGATGAGGGGGCACTCAACGATCGACTCGCTCGTCAGGTGCTCGAATTCGTGGTTGCGGGCGAGGGATCGCCTCGCGACGTCGTCGCGGCCAAGGGTCTTGCAGTTGTCTCGGATGACGGCGCCCTGATTGTCGCCATTGACGAGGCCCTCGCCGCTCAACCGGACGTGCTCGAGAAGATTCGCGAAGGAAAGGTGCAGGCAGCTGGTGCGGTCATCGGCGCGGTCATGAAGGCGATGGGTGGCACGGCGGACGCGGCGCGTGTGCGCGAGCTCGTGCTCGAGCGTGCGGCACAGGCCTAATCTGCGTTCTGCGTGCCTCATCGGTGCGGATTCCGTCGCTTCGTGTCGGCATCTGTGACCAATCCGTGACATTGACGGTTCTCCCGAGCGCGTCTGGTGTGGTTGTATAAAGGCGCACCACATTTGGAGGATGACTGCCGTGACGACAGCCCCTGCGATCCGATTGACGTCATTGACGAAGTCGTTCGGCTCCGTTCACGCCGTTGACGGCGTTCATCTTGATGTCGCCCCCGGAGAGTTCTTCTCCATGCTCGGACCATCGGGGTCGGGCAAAACAACGGTGCTGCGCCTCATTGCAGGTTTCGAAACCCCCACCTCTGGCACCATCGAGCTGTTTGGCGAGGATGTCACATCCAAGGCCCCCTTCGATCGTGACGTCAATACGGTGTTTCAGGACTACGCGCTCTTTCCGCACATGTCCGTATTAGAAAACGTGGCCTACGGGTTGCGCGTTCGCGGCATGGGGAAGCAAGAGCGACGCGAGCGGGCGGCCGCCGCGCTCGAAACGGTGCGGTTAGCCGGTCTCGGCGACCGCAAGCCGAGTCAGCTCTCGGGAGGACAGCGCCAGCGTGTGGCTCTCGCGCGAGCGACCGTAGTTGAACCCAAGGTGCTCCTGCTCGATGAACCATTGGGGGCACTCGACCTGAAGTTGCGCGAGCAAATGCAAGTCGAACTCAAAGAAATACAACGCGATCTCGGAATCACGTTCATCTTCGTGACGCACGATCAAGAGGAGGCCCTGACACTCAGTGACCGAATCGCCGTGTTCTCTGAGGGTCGCATTGTGCAGTTGGGCACGCCGCGGGAAATCTACGAGCGACCGAGCAACTCCTTCGTTGCGGACTTTGTCGGGACATCCAATGTTTTCACCGGTGAGATGGCGCGCACGGTCGTGGGTACTGTTGGAGACTTTTCCATTCGACCCGAGCGTATGAGAGTGACGGCTGGATCCAAGCCGGGAACCAACGCAGCGACCGGCACGGTGGTCGAAACGATTTACGTCGGGGGAAGCACCCGCGTCGTTGTTGATCTTGATGCGGGGCAACGCGTCAACGTTCTGATGTCCAACGACGCGGGGGGCGACGTCGACAAGCTACGCGGCACGGCCGTCACACTCTCGTGGGCTGCAGCCGACGTCGTCACGCTGGCGAGTGAGAACACAACGACCCGTTAGGACTGCAAACTCGACCACCACAACTTGCAACACCGACAACACACAACAAGAAAGAAGCACACTCATGATGAAAGCGAAAAGCATCAAGGCCACCGGCCTGGGCTTCCTCGCCGCGGCGTCGCTCATTGCGCTCACGGCCTGTGGAACCTCGTCCGGCGGCTCGTCGGCGGGCATGCTCGAGAAGCTCGGCGACAACGAAGGCCAGGTCAACATCCTCGCGTGGCCGGGCTACGTTGAAGATGGCACGAACGACCCCACCGTTGACTGGGTGACGCCGTTCACCGAGGCCACCGGCTGCAAGGTCAATGCCAAGACCTACGGTACGTCGGACGAGGCCGTCAGCCTGATGAAGACCGGTGAATACGATGTCGTCGCGGCGTCGGGTGACGCGACATTGCGACTCATTGCCGGTGGCGACGTGGCACCGGTCAACACCGACCTCATCCCCAACTACGCGGGTATCTACGACTTCTTGAAGAACAAGCAGTGGAACTCGGTGGATGGCGTGAGCTACGGAATCCCACACGGCTACGGCGCGAACCTGTTGGCCTACAACAGTGACGTCGTCTCCCCGGCACCCACGTCGTGGGACCTTGTCTTCGCCGCTGATTCGCCGTACAAGGGCAAGATTTCGGCCTACGACTCGCCGATTTACATCGCGGACGCGGCACTCTACCTCATGAATACCAAGCCGGAGTTGGGCATCACCAACCCTTATTCACTGGATGAGACGCAACTCGCTGCTGCCGTCGAGTTGTTGAAAGCTCAGCGCGTGAACGTGGGCGAGTACTGGTCGGACTACCTCAAGGCCATCTCGGCACTCGACGCGGGCGACACCGTGGCGACCACGACGTGGCAGGTCATCATGAACTACCTCGCACAGCCCACCGCGGTGAAAGCTATCCTTCCCGATGAGGGTGCCACTGGATGGTCGGACACGTGGATGGTTGCCTCGGCTGCCAAGAACGTGAACTGTGCCTACGCATGGCTTGACTACATTGCGAGTCCTGAGGCCAACGCGGCCGCGACTGGTTGGTTTGGCGAGGCTCCCTCGAGCGCCGCGGCGTGTGACTTCCGTGAGGACTGTGATGCGTTCAATGCCGGAGACGAAGTCTTCGCTAACAAGCTGTGGTACTGGACGACTCCGACGGCCAAGTGCCTCGACGGTCGCACGGACGTGACGTGCACCGACTACGCAGCGTGGACCGCGGCGTGGCAGGAAATCAAGGGATAGTCACTCCACTCATGACCAGTGACATCACGTCACGTCGCGACGCGGCAGCGGTGCCTCCTATTCGGGACACCGCTGCCCGTCGCGGGTCAACTTTTCTCACCGCTCATCCACGGGCGCGCCTCTGGCTTTTACTGTCGGCACCGCTGACCTGGCTCGTCGTTGTCTACATCGTTGCTCTGGTCGCCCTGCTCATCACGGCCTTCTGGAAAGTCGATAGCTTCACCGGCGAAATCCAGATTGATTGGACGCTCGACAACATCGTCACGGTGGTGACAGGATCGCTCTATCACGTGGTTACGTTGCGCACGCTGGGCGTCGCGCTGGCCGTGACAATCATCGATATCGCTCTCGCCCTACCGATTGCGTTCTACATGGCCAAAGTTGCGAGCCCTCGTCTCCAACGCATTCTCGTCATCGCCGTTCTCATGCCCCTGTGGGCGAGCTATCTGGTCAAGGTGTACGCCTGGCGTTCGGTGCTCTCGGGGGAGGGCATCCTGCAGTGGGTGCTCAACCCGTTCGGAATTGAGGGACCCGGATACGGAATCACGGCGACCATCATCACGCTCTCGTATCTGTGGTTGCCCTACGTCATCCTGCCGATCTACGCCGGACTCGAACGCGTGCCGGACTCGCTGATCGAGGCGTCGAGTGACCTTGGCGCGAAGTCGTGGTCGAGCATCCGGCTCATTGTCTTTCCCATGATTTTGCCGGCCATCATCGCCGGGTCAATTTTTAGCTTTTGCCTTTCGCTCGGTGATTACATCACCGTCAACATCGTGGGTGGGGCCAGTCAAATGCTGGGTAATCTCGTGTACACCAACGTGGGCACGGCCAACAATCTGCCACTCGCGGCCGCGGTCGCCCTGATTCCCATCGTCATCATTTTTGGCTACCTCTTCACTGTGCGCCGCACGGGCGCCCTCGACAATCTGTAGGCCATCATGAAACTAAGTCGTGTCTCGCGTGGTGTGCTCGCCAGCGCAACGGGTGTCGTGCTGTTCCTCGTGTACGTGCCGCTGATGGTCGTTCTGGTCAATTCGTTTTCGACCAGCCAAAGCCTGTCCTGGCCGCCACCGGGTTTCACACTCGAGTGGTGGGCGAAGGCATTTCAAAGCCAAGGTGCACTCGAGGCGGTGGGCACAAGCGTGCAGGTGGGCATCATCGCAACCGCGGTCGCCCTCATCTTGGGCACCGCGATTAGTTTCGCTCTGCAACGATTCGAGTTCTTCGGGCGGGACGCGGTGAGTCTCCTCGTCATCCTCCCAATCGCACTGCCCGGCATCATTACCGGTATCGCCCTGAATAACTTCTTCCGCACGATTCTCGGCGTGCCGCTCTCGATTTGGACGGTTGTCATCGCCCACGCGACCTTCTGTGTCGTCACGGTATTCAACAACGTCATTGCTCGATTGCGCCGCATGGGAACGAGCCTCGAAGAAGCATCGGCGGATCTGGGGGCGGGAGTGTGGACCACTTTTCGGCTCATTACTTTCCCCCAGCTTCGTTCCGCGCTCTTCGCGGGAGGACTGCTCGCCTTCGCGTTGAGTTTCGACGAGATCATCGTCACCACGTTTACCGCGGGCGTCGGCGTCACGACGCTCCCCATCTTCATTCTCGACAATATGTTCCGCCCCGCGCAGGCGCCCATCGTGTCCGTTATCGCCGTTGTCATGATTCTCGTGTCCATCGTGCCAATTTGGGTGGCTCAGCGCCTTGCCGGCAACGAAAAAGTCGTGCGCTAAGCTGGGGTCACGTTCACATCTCGGGAGTAATCCAATGGTCAACATCATCGCCTTTCTCATCGCCGGTGGATTCTTCTACGCCGGTTTCTGGCTGTTTGGATTGGCGTTCCAAGTTCCAGAATCACAAGCGGCCTGGGTTTTTTTTGCAGGGATTCTGGTCAACCTCTTCGCATTGGCCATTCCGATGAACGTCTTGTCTCGCCGTAACTAGAGACAGTCATGACGAGTCGGAATCCGGGCAGGTCGCCCGTGATTCTGCACGTTGACATGGATGCGTTCTTTGCGTCCGTCGAACTGCTCGACAATCCGCACGCCCGGGGAAAACCCGCCGTGGTCGCGCACGATTCACCTCGCTCTGTTGTCACGAGTGCCACCTACGAGGCGCGCGCATTCGGTGTGCGCAGCGCCATGGGTTTGGCGGCCGCCCGACGACTGTGCCCGGCGCTCATCGTGCTCGAACCGCACCACGACCTCTACAAGCAGTACTCGCGGCAGGTCATGGACATCTTTCGGTCTTTCACGCCGCTCGTCGAGCCGCTCAGTATCGACGAAGCGTTTCTCGACGTTAGTGGCGCACGCCGTCTCATCGGCGACGGACCATTCATCGCCGCCGAAATTCGACGCCGTGTTCTCGCCGAAACGGGGTTAACTTGCTCGGTGGGTATCGGCCCGAGCAAGTTCATCGCCAAGCTCGCGTCGAGCAGCGCGAAGCCCGACGGCGTGCTCACGGTCGATGCCGATCGGGTGCGTGAGTTTCTGCATCCGCTACCTATTCGAGCGCTCTGGGGCGTCGGGCCCCAAACTGCGAAGCTGCTCGAACGGCGTGGGATTCACACCGTTGCAGACATCGCCGACACGCCCGTTTCGTCGCTCGTCGCGGCCCTCGGGGACGGCATTGGTCGTCACCTGCACGACCTTTCCCACGGGCGGGACGATCGTCCCGTTGTTGCGCGGTCTCGGGAGAAGAGCATCAGTCGAGCACACACCTTTGATCGTGATGTTTCGGAGCCAGATACGATTCGCGCGCTCGTGTTGAGCGAGTCCAACCGCGTGGCCCGGGCTCTGCGTGAGGCCGGGCTCGATGCACGCACCA
>RFQD01000088.1 GCA_009925875.1 Microbacteriaceae bacterium
AATCCTCGTCCACAACGTCTGAATCAGTCGACCTCGCCGAAATCGCTCGTGAACGGGTGGAGCATTGGCAAGCACTCGCGAAAGAGCAGAACGTTTCTGTGCGATTTGAGGGTCCAGTTCACGCTTTCGGTCTCGCGATTCCGACCGCGCCAGAACAAGTCATCGACAATTTCGTAGACAATGCCCTGAGTGTGAGCCCGCCGGGAAGCCGCATCATCATTCGCGTCGTGGACGGCAGTCAGATCAAAGTCAGCGTTCTCGATGAAGGACCTGGCCTCAGCCCAGAAGACTGCGCGCGTGCGTTTGACCGCTTCTGGCGCGCAACATCAGACAATCGCGGAAGTGGGCTTGGCCTGGCAATCGTGTCGCGCCTCATGTTCGCGTGTGGTGGCACGGCACATCTCGAGCCCCGCTCTCCACGAGGACTTGCCGCCGTGGCGTTTTTTCCTGGAACCGCCTGACGGCGCGCATCAAAACTGTTTCCACCTCACACGCCTAGGATTTACGACACCGGTTGTGCTGGCGAAGGAGACCCGTGAATCTGTTGGATGCGGTGGAGCGCGCGCTCGAACGCGCGGTCAACGGTGCCTTCGCCAAGACGTTTCGTTCCGGCATCCAGCCCGTCGAAATCGCGAGCGCTCTGCGCAAAGAGCTCGATACATCGGCGTCCGTGGTGTCGAGAGATCGCGTCCTCGTTCCCAATGCCTTCACCGTGACGCTTGGTTCGGAAGACTACGACCGAATCGTCGGAATGGGAGCCCCGCTCGTCGATGAGCTCATCGGCATCGTCACCGCTCACGCCAAAAGGCAGGGCTATCAATTCACCGGGGGCATTCGGATTGCGTTTGCCCGTGACTCAACGCTTGCCGTTGGAGTGTGCCGTGTTGATTCGTCGAGTGCGGCCGGACGAGTGCGCTGGGTCGCTGTCTTAGAAATCAATGGGCAACGGCACGTGCTGAACCGTCCTCGGACCGTGCTGGGTCGAGGCGCTGACGTGGACATTGACATTGGCGACCCGAATGCATCCCGTAAGCATCTCGAAGTGTTGTGGGATGGCTCTCGCGCCCAGGCGAACGATCTTGGTTCAACAAACGGCACGCTCCTCAACGGACAGCGGTTAACGGCCTCAGCCATGCCGTCAGATTCCATGATTCAGGTGGGAAAGACCTCCATCGCGTTTCGAATTGTTCCGGAGGCAGAATCGTCTACCGGGCAGGAGCGAGTTGTGCAATGAGCGAACTCACGCTTCTCGTCCTGCGGATTGGCTTTCTCGCCGCACTGTGGGTGTTTGTCTTTTTCGTGGTGTACTCCATTCGGGCTGACCTGTTCGGTCAGCGTGTTCGACGTTTGCCTGGGCCTCCAACGGACACCGATACGGGCGGTATGTCAGCCCCGTTTGTCGCGGCCGCCACCACGGCGAAGCCTGCGTTGAGCAAGACAGGTTCCGAAGCCCGCACGGTCGCAGTTGCCAGTGACGAACTCGATCTCGTGCTCACGTCCGGATCCCTGGCCGGAACGACTCTTGCGCTCACCGGAGAACCCATCACCATCGGAAGGTCACCCGATTCGACGCTCGTCATACGTGATGACTACACCTCGACGAATCATGCGCGCATGTGGGTAAAGGGTGGAAATTGGGTGCTGACCGACCTCGGCTCGACCAACGGAACACTCTGCGGCGGAGTCGCCGTGACGGGCACGCTTCCCCTGCACCTCGAAGAACCCATCACCATCGGAACGACATCGTTCGAGATTCAGCGCAGGCGGTAACCATGGCAACGCATAGCGCGGCGGCATCCGACATTGGTCTTGTTCGACAAAGCAACCAAGACTCCGGCTTTGCCGGAAGGTTTCTCATGGTCGTCGCCGACGGCATGGGTGGTCATGCCGGAGGTGACGTCGCGTCGCACGTCGTGATTCGCCAACTCCTCGAACTTGACCGACCTTTTGACTCGCCCGAAAAGGCACGAAAACACCTCAAAGATGAATTGCTGAAAATTAATGAGTTGCTCATCGGAGCCGTGGTGGAGCGTCCCGAACTTGCGGGTTTAGGCACAACGGTCAGCGCCCTGTTGCGCGTGGGAAACAAAGCGGTGATTGCGCACATCGGTGACTCCCGCATTTACCGAATGCGCGAAGGCAAACTTGAACAGGTGACGGAGGATCACACCTACGTGCAACGACTGGTCGATAGCGGTCGGATCTCAGAAGAGGAAGCTCTCGTGCATCCCCGTCGATCCGTTCTCCTGCGCGTACTCGGCGATGTCGATGCGCGGCCAGAAATTGACACGATGATTCTGCCGATTAATAGGGGAGATCGCTGGATGCTCTGCTCGGATGGGCTGTGTGTTGTCGTTCGCACCGAGGATATCCGGGTAGCCCTCGCGAAGAACAAGGGGACAATCGATGCCGCAGACGCTTTGGTAGCGGCAAGCATGAAACTGGGAGCCCCGGACAATGTGACCGTCGTGGTGATGGATGATCGCGATGAGCCTGCCGTCGAATCCGTGCGGCTCGTGGGCGCCGCAGCAAAGCCCATCTCTGTCAGCGCAGACACACCCGTGCAGCGGGCGCGTCGGCGACCCGGTCGCACGCTTCCGGTGATCACGAGTGACATCCCCGTCGTCACTTCTCAACCGGAAGAGCCGAGTTCACCTCCGCGCATCGGGGCGTCGACGCGCCGAAGATTCAGCGCAATTTTGTCGCGCTGGTTCGGCGAGAGCGGTGACACGCGCCCATGAGCACGGTCACGCACCCGGCTTCACCGCGGATTGGACGCCTGATGCGACCACGCGGTCGACAGGAATTGCGCAACCGAGAACTCGTTCTGCTGCTCGTGGCCTTCGCGATATCTCTTGCCGCAATCGTCATCATTCAGGAAGCCGTGCTTGGCCAACTTGAATTCGGAATGCTGGGGACGTGCGCCACGCTGGGTGTGCTCATCCTTATTTTTCACATTGTTTTACGGTTCGCGGCGCCGCAGTCCGACGCCGTCATAGTGCCCATCGCGACGTTGCTCAATGGTCTCGGAATTGCCGAGATTTACCGCATTGATTTGGCCGACAAAGTTTCTGGCTGGGACGCGGTGAGTGTCAAGCAGTGCGCGTGGACGGCGCTCGCGCTTGTCATCAGCATTGTTGTCATCCTTGTGGTTCGTCATCACCGTGTTCTTCAGCGCTATACCTTCACGTCAGGGTTGGTTGCGGTTGTGCTGTTATTTCTGCCTGCAATTCCCGGGCTTGGTGTGGAAGTAAACGGTGCTCGCGTGTGGATTCAGATTGCCGGACTGACTTTTCAACCGGGCGAGGTCGCCAAAATTGCGTTAGCCATCTTCTTCGCGGGGTATCTAGTTCAGCATCGCGACACGCTCTCTCTATGGCCGTCATAGTGTTGCAACGTGACCTCGGAACGGGTCTCCTGTATTTCGGCCTTTTCTTGGTCATGTTGTATGCCGCGACTGGTCGCGGGAGCTGGGTGGGGCTCGGCATTGCGCTCTTTGTGACGGGCGCAGTTGCTGCCAATTTTGTGCTCGGGTACGTCAACGATCGCTTTGCAAATTGGTATGACGCGTTCGACCCCGACCGGTACAACGACATTGGTGGTTCGTTTCAGTTGGTGCAGGGGATTTTTGGGCTCGCACACGGAGGTGTTCTCGGCACGGGGCTGGGTAACGGCATGCCCTACATCACTCCCGTCTCGCAAAGCGATTACATCGTCGCGAGCCTTGGTGAAGAGCTCGGTCTGACAGGACTCTTCGCGATTCTCTGTCTGTACCTCATCCTGACCACGCGGGGCTTACGCATCGGATACGTTGCAACCGACGAGTTCAGCAAGCTCTTGGCGACCGGTCTCTCGTTCGTCATCGCACTGCAGTGTTTCATCGTCATTGGCGGTGTCACGCGTGTGATTCCGTTGACCGGGCTCACCACCCCATTTCTCGCCGCGGGAGGAAGTTCCCTGGTTGCCAACTGGATCATCATTGCGTTGCTCTTGCGGTTGTCGGATGCAGCTCGCAGCCGCGCTCGCTTGGTGGTGACGTAGATGAATCGCCAGATGAGACGCATTGCGGCGGTGGCACTTGCGATGTTCCTGGCTCTTTTTGTGTCGTTGTCGTTGATTCAAGTTGCCGAAGCGGAGTCCCTTTATGCCGACGGACGCAACACCCGAACACTCTTCGACTCGTACCGAGCTGAGCGGGGAAGCATCATCGCCAGCGGCACGGTCATCGCCGAATCGGTTCCCGTCGACGACGACTACAAGTTTCAGCGGGTGTATCCGAATCCGCTTGTTTGGGGTCCGGTTACCGGCTACTTCACTCTCAACCAGGGTCTGACCGGGATCGAGGGGGCGCTCAACACGTATCTCAGTGGCACCTCTGGCTCGCAATTTCTCCAACATCTTCGGGGCATCTTCACCGGCGATCGGGTGCGAGGCGCCAACGTTAACCTCAGCCTCGACCCGAGGATTCAGCAAGCGGCGTGGGATGCTCTCTCCGAATCAGGTTATGCGGGCGCGGTCATCGTGACGGAACCCTCGTCAGGTCGCATCCTCGGGATGGTGTCAACACCATCGTTCAACCCTCAACCTTTGGCCTCACACAACACCGATGATGTCATTGCCACCTACGACGCACTGCTCGCTGATCCGAGTCAGCCACTCATCAATCGCACAATTGGCGGGGATCTGAATCCGCCGGGTTCGACCTTTAAGCTCGTCGTTCTTACGGCGGCGCTGGAGTCTGGAAAGTGGACTCCTGACAGCGAACTGCCCAATCCGAGCGAGTTCCCCCTTCCCGGCTCCGACGCCGTTGTGCACAACAGTGGCGGCGGAACCTGCGGTCCGGGAGATACCGTCACGTTGCGCGACGCCCTCAGAATCAGTTGCAACATTCCCTTTGCTGAGCTTGGTCTTCAGGTGGGTCGACAGGCACTGCGTGAGCAGCCCAAAAAATTCGGCTTTGACCGTACCTTCGCGATTCCTTTGGATGTCGAAGCCAGCTACTTCCCCCCGGTGATGGATGATCCGCAAACGGCACTCGCGTCCTTTGGACAGTTCGACGTGCGCGCCACGCCTCTTCAGATGGCGATGGTCTCGGCCGCCATCGCGAACGGTGGAATCGTGATGACCCCGAACATGGTCGATTCGATCATCTCGAGCGACGGTTCACAACTCGAACAGTTCGCGCCCGTGGAGTTCGGACGTGCGATGAGTGCCGAGACCGCGGCATCCATTGCCGCCATCATGGTCGACGGTGTCAGCAATGGTGCGGCAAGTAATGCCAAGATTGAGGGAGTGACCGTCGCGGGCAAGACGGGAACTGCAGAAAACGGTGAGGGTGAGCCGTACACGCTGTGGTTCACCGGGTTTGCCCCTGCGGAAGCTCCACGTTTTGCCATTACGGTGCTCGTTGAGGACGGTGCGGGAATGGGTCAACGTGGTTATGGAAACCTGATCGCGGCTCCGATAGCGCGGAACGTTCTTGAGGCGGTGCTTTTACAATGAGGCCTTCAGCAGGCATGAACTTCGGTGGGCGTTACGTCCTCGATTCCCGCATCGCCGTTGGCGGTATGGGCGAAGTTTGGCAAGCAACCGACACCATCATTGGGCGTCAGGTGGCCATCAAAATCCTCAAGGATGAGTACCTTGGCGACCCGGGCTTCCTTGAGCGTTTTCGTGCCGAAGCACGCCACGCTGCACTGGTCAACCACGAAGGCATCGCCAACGTCTATGACTACGGAGAAGAAGAGGGCAGCGCCTACCTAGTCATGGAACTCGTTCCCGGTGAGCCTCTTTCATCCGTTTTGGAACGTGAACACACGCTGTCCATCGACCGAACGCTCGACATCGTGGCTCAGACTGCCGTCGCATTGCAGGCCGCGC
>RFQD01000089.1 GCA_009925875.1 Microbacteriaceae bacterium
CGGTCGCAAAGGGATTTATTGCCGCGGGTATTCAACCCGGAGACAAAATCGGTTTGATGTGCAAGACACGTTTCGAATGGACCTTGCTCGACTTCGCAGCGTGGTTTGCCGGTGCGATTCTCGTGCCGATTTATGAGACAAGCTCATCGAGCCAGATTGAGTGGATTCTCGACGATTCAGAGTCAGTGGCACTGATGGTTGAGTCATCCAGCCATCGGGACCGTTTTGACAGTGTTCGCTCCGCTCTTCCCAAGGTCCACACCGTCTGGACTATCGACGAAGGAGCGATTGATCACCTCATCGAAATCGGCGCAAAGATCAACCAAGCACAGGTGGACAAGAGGCGCGTTCTCGCCCGGGGCGACGACATGGCAACTCTGATTTATACCTCGGGATCAACGGGTAGACCCAAGGGCTGCGTACTGACCCATTCCAACTTCGTCGACCTTGCTCGTAATGCCCGCGCTGCCATTCCCGAGGTAGTCAACGAGTCGAGCTCGACCTTGCTGTTCATCCCGCTGGCGCATATCTTTGCGCGCTACATTTCCGTGCTTGCAATCGAGGGAGGAGTGCGCGTTGGACATCAACCCGACACGACGCTACTCCTTCCCTCTCTTCAATCGTTCAAGCCCACATTTCTTCTCGCCGTGCCTCGCGTCTTTGAAAAGGTGTACAACTCTGCGGAGCAGAAAGCGGAAGCGAGTGGACGCGGCAACGTGTTCCGTGCCGCGGCAAAGACCGCGGTCGAGTATTCCATGGCGCGCGAATCGGGTCACGTCGGTCTGGCCTTGACGCTCCGGTTCCGCTTGTTCGACCGACTTGTGTTTGGAAGACTCCGCGAGGCGATGGGCGGAAATGTTCGATGGGCCGTGTCCGGTTCAGCCCCATTGGGTAAACGATTAGGTCATTTCTTCAACGCCTTGGGCATCACCGTGCTCGAGGGCTATGGACTCACCGAAACGACGGCTCCGGCGACGATTAATCGACCCTCCCGCGTGAAAATTGGAACCGTTGGACCCGCCCTGCCTGGGGTCTCAGTTCGAATTGCGGATGACGGAGAAATCGAAGTTCGCGGAATCGACGTGTTCAAGGAGTACTGGAAAAATCCCAAAGCAACGAAAGAAACCTTCCATGACGGTTGGTTCAAGACGGGCGACATCGGCTCGCTCGACGACGACGGATACCTCAGCATTACGGGCAGAAAAAAGGAGATTATCGTCACGTCGGGTGGCAAGAACGTGTCTCCCGCATTCCTGGAAGACCCCATCCGTGCTGATCCGGTCGTTGGTCAGGTTGTGGTTGTGGGAGACCGACAGCCGTTCATATCCGCACTTGTGACCTTGGATTCGGAAATGCTTCCGATGTGGCTGGCAAACAACAAACTCGACCCCAAGATGACGCTCGCCGAGGCGAGTAGAAATACCGCGGTTCGCGCGCACGTTCAAAAAGCGATCGACCGCGCCAATGCCCGCGTTTCGCAAGCCGAATCCATTCGAAAATTTGAAATCTTACCCATTGAATTCAGCGAAGCGAGTGGACACCTCACGCCGAAGCTGAGTATCAAGCGGCATGTGATTGAAAAAGATTTCGAGAAAGAAATCTCGGAAATCTACGCGGGCAAGAATCCGACCGATTCCATCGAAACGGCAATGCCCTAGAACCACTCGGCCTCGCGAACCTGTTTCATGGCCTCTCGGCGCGTGAGCGGCTCCAGTCGATCCAAGTAGAGCAATCCGTCGAGATGATCTGTTTCATGTTGGAGAGCTTGAGCAAGGAGACCGGTTCCTTCGACAACTACCGAGTGACCATCGAGATCCGTTCCTCGAACTCGAGCGTAGGGGTAGCGCGGGGTAGGAAACCACAAACCGGGAACGGATAGGCATCCTTCCTCAACGAGGACGAGTTCACCGCTCGTTTCCTCAATCACAGGGTTAATGACGTAGCCAATCTGGCCGTCGACATTGAAACTGAAGACGCGTCGACCCACGCCGATCTGCGTCGCGGCCACGCCTGCCCGACCAGGAATTGTCACTGACTCGAGTAGGTCGGACACGAGAGCCCGTACCGTATCATCGACAATTCGAACCTCTTCCGTGGGCGTCTTCAAAATCGGGTCACCAAAAACTCGAATGGGACGCTCCGCCACGTGTCGCCGTTCTAGTTGTCGCGCAGACCGTCGACAACGAGGGCCGCAAGAATACGCGCAGCCTCACGCGTGACGGGCTTGAGTCGGTCAAAATCCACGACAGAGCCGGCTGCAAGCAGCGGGTCATACGGTATTCGCACCACGTCGCGAACGCGGGACTTGAAATGCGATTCAATTTCGTCCAGCTTGACCATGTTCGTTCCCATGGTCGCCGTGTTAATGGTGACGACGGCGTTGCGAACCAACTCGCCGTAACCGTTGGCATCGAGCCAGGTCAATGTTTCCGCAGCGAGTCGAGCCTCGTCAAAGCTTCCACCCGAAACGACCACGACAGCATCGGCCCGCTGTAGCGTCGCCCGCATCACGGAGTGCACAATGCCCGTTCCACAGTCCACGAGAGCAATCGAGTAGTACCGCGAAACAATGTCGGCGACTACGTTGAAGTCGTTCTCGTCGAACGCTTCCGAGAGCAATGGGTCGGTATCGGACGCCAACACGTCGAGTCGCGATTTGTCCCGCGACACGAAGTTTGAGAAGTCGGTGACGGTACCAATGGTTGCGGCCTTGTTGACGACGTCTCTGACGGTATATTGGCTGCCCCGAACAAAACGCTCGGCAAGAGTCCCTCGGTCCGGATTTGCGTCAATCGCGATGACTCGATCGTCTCGCACGCGCGCCAAAGCCATACCCAGGAGCGTTGTTACGGTCGTTTTTCCTACACCGCCCTTGCGAGTCAAAATTGCGACAAACCGCGGGCTACCCCCAACGCGACGACCGATGCTCATGTCAATCGCTTTGCGGTGACGCACCGCCGGAGAATCGCCACGATTGACCAGCCCGAGGGTGGCGTTGTAGAGGATTCGGTTCAACCCCTCGGACGGTGCGTCCTTTCTCACCTCAAGGTCAAGGACGCGATCCGGGGTGAGGAGCGCGACCGGCTCGGGGTGCGCGACGGATTCACCCAGCTTGCGTTCCCGACGCGTCGGTAGCGCTTGGGTATCCACCGAGAGCTGAATGGGGATTTCTCCCGTCGTTACCGGAATGACAATCTCCGTAGTAGAGACCGAAACCGTCACGGGAACGTCAGCAGTACTCTCGGGAGCAACGGGTGTTGAGCGACGCCTGCGACTCGGGGCAACTGCGGGAGTGCTGGTGGACGTTGCAACTTTCCGTCGAGTGGGCCCAGCGGGTTGTGCATCGTCAGCTGGTTTTTTCTTAATGATCGTGATCCGTTTCCATCAAAGTTGTTAATGAGCCTAGGCGTTGGGGCGGACGACCACCAAAAGGTCTCCTGACTCAACCGGTGCGGTTCCGCGCACCACAACACGTTCCACAGTACCGGCTACGGGAGACGTGATCGCGGCTTCCATCTTCATCGCTTCGATGGTTGCCACCGCTTCACCGACACCGATGGTCATGCCCTCGGTTACTTTCGATGTGACCGCACCCGAAAATGGGGCCGCAATGTGACCCGCATTGTTGGGATCAGCCTTTTCGGTGACGTGCGCTTCGACCGCGACCGAGCGATCTCGAACGAAGACTGGTCTCAACTGTCCGTTCAGCGTCGCCATCACCGTTCTCATTCCCTTGTCATCAGGCGCCCCAATCGCTTCTAGTCCGACGAAGAGGCGCACACCAGGTGAGATCTCAACCACGTGTTCGACTCCCGGCTCGAGTCCGTAGAGGTAATCCACGGTGTCAAGAACGGAGAGATCTCCGTAGGTTTCTCGCGTCGATTCGAAATGTGCTGTCGGACCGGAGAACAGCAGTCGGTTGAGCGTAGTTCGGCGAACTTCGCCCGGCGTGTCGAGGCGATCGACGTCTTCTTTCGCGAGTTTTGCGACGTCGATTGATATTGACCGCCCGGCAAGCACCTTTGAGCGGAACGGCTCGGGCCATCCTCCAGGGATATCTCCGAGTTCACCCGCCATGAATCCGACGACAGAGTCGGGGATATCAAAGTTTTGCGGATTGGCTTCGAATTCCTCCGGGTCGGCGTTGACCGCGGCGAGGTGCAAAGCGAGATCACCGACGACTTTGGAGGATGGCGTGACTTTTGGAATCCTGCCGAGGATTCGGTCCGCGGCGGCATACATGTCCTCAATGAGTTCGAACCGTTCCGCCAGACCCAACGAGATTGCCTGTTGTCGAAGGTTGGATAGTTGGCCGCCCGGAATTTCATGGTGATACACGCGGCCCGTTGGTGATGGGAGCCCCGACTCGAAAGGCCGATAGACCTGTCGAACTGCTTCCCAGAACGGTTCCAAAGCGCACACTGCATCGAGGTCGAGTTCAGTTGCTCGCTCCGTGTTCTCCAAAGCAGCGACGAGAGCCGACATCGAGGGTTGGCTTGTCGTTCCCGACATGGGGGCACTCGCCACGTCCACCGCGTCAGCACCGGCTTGCACGGCGGCCAGTAGTGTTGCGAGTTGACCGCCCGCCGTGTCGTGCGTGTGAACATGGACGGGAACATCAAACCGACTTCGCAACGCAGAAACCAGGCGTGCCGCGGCTGCGGGACGCAAGAGTCCCGCCATGTCTTTAATCGCGAGAATGTGAGCGCCCGACGCGACAATCTTTTCGGCCAGCGTGAGGTAGTAATCGAGCGTGAATTTTGTCTCGTTCGGATCGGAAAGGTTGCCCGTGTAACACAAGGCGACTTCAGCGACCGATCGATTGGTGGCTAAAACCGCGTCGATAGCGGGTCGCATTTGAGAGACATCATTGAGCGCATCGAAGATGCGAAAAATATCGATTCCCGAGCGACTCGCCTCGTCGACAAAGGCGTCCGTTACCGCCGTGGGATACGGCGTATATCCCACGGTATTGCGGCCTCGCAGCAGCATTTGAATGGCAACGTTGGGCAGGCTCGAACGCAACTTGTCGAGCCGCTCCCAGGGGTCCTCCGACAAGAACCGGAGCGCCACATCGTAGGTGGCGCCTCCCCACGCTTCGACCGAAAACAGTTTGGGCAGCGTGCGCGCGACGAACGGAGCGACGTCAAGTAGGTCTTTTGTCCGAACTCGCGTTGCCAGCAACGACTGATGCGCATCCCGAAACGTGGTGTCGGTCACGGCAACAAAGGGCTGAGCGCGCAAGGCCTGAGCAAATTCATATGGACCAATCAAGTCCAGAACCTGTCGTGAACCGTGGGGTGCTGGTTGCAGCAGATCGACGGCCGGTAACTTGTCGACGGGGGTACCGTGAATCGGCCGAGGGCCATGCGGATGATTCACCGTCACGTCGGTCAGCCAATTCAGTAAACGCGTACCTCGGTCTTTCGACTCGCGCCCCGTGACGAGCCCGGGCCGTTCGTCAATAAACGACGTGCTGAGATCCCCGGCACGAAAATCGGTGTCATCGAGGACGGCTTGAAGGAACGGGATGTTCGTACTTACGCCTCGAATACGAAATTCGGCGAGTGCACGCCGAGCCCGCGCCATCGATCTCCCATGGCATGCTCGGCGGCATATTCGTGGCTTACGTACACCTGTGCGGCGCCGAGCGCCGGGTGACGGGATACGGCTTTTTCCAGCTCGAGCACCAGGTGCTCGCCCTCCGCCAAAAAAAGCCCGCGCTCGTCGCGGAATTTTTTCTCGTGCAACGATTTGAGCTCGTCGAGTTTCAACGGCGCATTCATACGCTCCCCGCACCCTGCAGACTTCTGACTACGGCCTCGGCCAATTTGATCCCATCCAC
>RFQD01000090.1 GCA_009925875.1 Microbacteriaceae bacterium
TATTTGGTGCGCCCGGTGAACTGATCCATCGTGTGATAGACGCCGAAGATTTTGTCCGCCACCCAGTCGTAGGCACCTTGCGGCAGGATTCCCTTGACGAGAGTCGAAATGCGGGCCACGCGAGGAAGAATGAGGAGATTCTTCTTGCCGCGAATCATTTCCGACCACACACGCGAGACGACAAATGCGGGCTTCATAATCGGCATCAACAGCGGGCCCTTCGCCCCGGCGAACATGCCGGTCGAGATGTAGCTCGGGCACACGGTGAGCACCTTAACGTTGCGCACCTTCATCTGCTCGAGCTCGAGCCGGACCGTGTCGCTCCAACCCAACAACGCCCACTTACTCGCGGCATACACGCTCATGCGCGGATTCGAGACAAACGCGGATGCGCTGGAAATGTTAACCACGCGTGACTCGCGTCCGCTCGCAATCATGCCCGGGAGGAGTGCCCGCGTGATGAGCATGGGGGCAATTGCGTTGACCCGCATGGTCACGTCGATTCCGCGCTCGGGGTCGTGATCAACAAACAGAGCGCCGGTCACGACGCCCGCGTTGTTGATGATGACATCGACGCCGCCGTGCTTCTTGAGGATGTCGGCGCATGCTTTGTCGACGGCCTTCGCATCAGACACGTCAATCGTCGTTCCGACGATCTGCTGATGCTCACCGGCCACAGCGGAGAGTTCTGTTACGGTCTCGGCAAGCTGAGCCTTGTTGAGGTCCCAGAGCAACACGAGAGGGGCCCCCTCGACGACGGCTCGTTCGGCATAGAGCCGACCCATGCCCATTGCTGCTCCGGTAATGAGAATGCGTGAACCCGCCACTGTGAAGGTCATGACAGCAGTGTACGACCTCGAGCATCTCCATAATGAGTATTGAGACCTCTTCACTACTTGGCATTCCTATGGCGGATGGTCGCCCCTATGGTTTTCTCATGACGACCCAATTGGCGCGCCCCGAAATTGTGACCGATGTTGCGTGGCTGACCCTCAAGTCGGCCGCCGCCGCCCTCCAGACACTTCAGGTGAAAGACGGGTCGATTCCCGATCAGGCTCTTCACGCGGAGGCTCGTCGCCACGTCGACGCGATTCAGGACTCGATTCGCACTCTTTCGACCTATTTCCCACACGACGAGGCATACCTCACGGCGGTCATTTCGGACTTCGGTCGCTGGGTCGCGAACGATTTCGCTGAACCGGACTTTCTCGCATCCATTCTGGAATTCAGCCCCGCGTCGCAACGCATGGACGGTGTGCGCCACCTCGTGGTGTTCCCCATGTATACGCAGAACGGGTCAGCGAATCGCTTCGTGGAAGCCGTGCTGATCGAAGTGATGTGGCCGGAATTTATTGCCGAGCTCGAAGCTGGCGACTACGACAACAAGATGTTTCTGCCCCTGCGGTTTCTCGACTTCACGGCCGGGTATGACACCAACTCGGCTGTGCTGTTTCCCGAGTCGGTGGCCATGCGCGAAGTGCCCACCTTCACGTGGGGTGCCATTTTTCAGGACCGCGAGGCTGCTCGTTTTCGATCCGTTGTCGACGCGGCCGTCGACATCACGTCGCTCGAGTTACCTGCCGAGGCGCGCGAATTGCTCAACGACCAGACACTGGCCCAACACACGTTCATCATGTGGGACATGATTCACGACCGCACGCACATGGCCGGCGACCTTCCGTTTGATCCGTTCATGATTAAGCAACGCATGCCCTACTTTCTCTACGGGCTCGAGGAGTTGCGCTGCGACCTCACCGCGTTCCGCGAGTGCGTCAAGCTTGACCGCGAGGCCAGCACGAGTCTCGAAATTCGGCGCCACGCGCGCCTCGCGCAATACGCGGTTGTATTTGACCGCATTTTTCGCTTTGCCCTGACCGGAACGCGCGTGCGTAACTACGACGCCGTCGCCGGACAATTGCTGTTTGCCTGGTTGCACCAGCACGGCGTTCTGCACTGGACCAACAACAAGCTCAGCATCGATTGGGCGGAGCTGCCCGACGTCGTGATTGCTCTTGGCGACACGATCGATGAGCTCTACTGGCGTTCCATTGACCGTCCGAAGGTCGCTCACTGGTTGGCCGCCTACGAGCTCGTCGCGGGCACCCTCACGCCGCACCCCGCCTCGGTGTGGGCAAAGGGTGCGGATGCCCTGCCGACGCTCGGGCCACTCGGTGAGCTGACCGACCTGCTGTTGGACGACGAGTTTCCGCTCTCGATGTTCTACGAAGCCCTGCAGCGCAAGATCGCGCCCGTCATCGAGGCGACCAAGGGTATTCGCGCGTAGGTCGCGCTCGCACGACTGCCACCCTAGGCTTGCCCCATGCAACGACTTCACGATGCCGCCTGGCGCGGATTCGCCTCTGACAACTACGCCGGCGTGCACCCCGAGGTGCTCGAGGCGTTGCACGCCGTGAACGGTGGACACCAGGTCGCCTACGGCGAGGATCTCTACACTCAGAAGCTCACGCACGTCATGGAGACGCACTTTGGTGTGGGCATCGAGGTGTTCCCTGTCTTCAACGGCACGGGTGCGAATGTGTTGAGCTTGCAGTCGTTGCTTCCGCGCTGGGGTGCAGTCATCTGCGCTCAGACCGCTCACTTGGGCAATGACGAGAGCGTTGCCCCACAGGCCGTCGGCCACTTCGCTCTGCTGCAGGTTCCCCATGAGCACGGCAAGATCACGCCGGAACTGGTTGACCTGCAGGCATACGGGTTCGGCGATGAACACCACCCGCAACCGGCCGCCGTGAGCATCACGCAGTCGAGTGAGCTGGGAACGGTGTACACGCCAGCGGAGGTACGCGCGCTGGCCGACCACGCACACTCGAAGGGCATGGCACTCCACATGGATGGCGCACGCATCTCCAACGCGGCCGCTTCTCTGGGCGTTCCGCTGCGCGAATTCACACGTGATGCCGGCGTGGACGTGTTGAGCTTCGGTGGCACCAAGAACGGGCTTCTCGGTGCCGAGGCCATCGTCGTGTTCTCCCCGGAACGCGTCAACGGTCTCATCTACCTGCGCAAGATGAACATGCAGCTCTCATCGAAGATGCGCTTTGTCTCAGCGCAGCTCATTGCGATGCTCGAGGGTGACCTGTGGCTTCGCTCGGCGACGCACGCCAACAAGATGGCGGCGCGTTTGCGTGCTGGCCTCGAGGGTGTCTCCGGTGTCGAGTTCACGCAACCCACCCACGCCAACGGTGTTTTCGCCATCTTGCCACCCGGCGTGGCCGACGAGCTGCGCAAGACGTTCCGTTTCTACGACTGGAACAACGCCACCGGCGAGGTGCGCTGGATGTGCGCGTGGGACACCACCGAAGATGACGTCGACGCGTTCATCGAGGGCATCAAAGAAGCGGTCGCCTAGTCAGCTAAGACAGAGTCGGCTGAGGCTTAGGCCCCGAGCTGCACGATCTCGCTGAGTGGCTTCCGCTCGCGCGGTGCTCGCTCGCGCTGTGCAATTGCTTCGCCGAGCGCATCCGGGTCGCCGAGCTTGCCGACGGCCGCGGCAGAAATGATGGTCTGCCCAGCGGGCAAGCCAATCTTCTCGGCGACGTCATCGCGCGCAAATCCGGAGAACTGGTGAACGACCAACCCGTCGGCGTGAGCCTGAACCGAGAAATGGGCAATGGCCTGACCCAAGTCGTAGCGCGCCCAGGCGTTGTGCTTGCCCTCGGCGTTTTCTTCAATCGCGATGTTCAACACGACGGCCGACGCGGTGTGCACCCAAGCGGCATTGAACCCGGCGAGCGAGGCAATGATGATCTGCCACAGCTCATCGCCGCGCAGGGCGACGAGGAATCGCCACGGCTGAATGTTGTTAGCGGATGCGCTCCAGCGCGCGGCCTCGAAGGGCGCGACTAAATCGGCGAACGTCAGCGTGTGGGTCGGGTCGAAGGAGCGAGGGCTCCAGCGTTCCGCCTGAACGGGAGTGATGGGAACGGAGGTGTCAGCGGTGCGGTTCGACATGCGATTCCTTGCAGTGTGAGATGGGTGGCAAAATGCGGAGGCTGCGACAGGCAACGGGGATGCGCATACCGGGAGTATGCGCATCCCTCACGATAACCGTGCAGCGGGCAGGTTATTCCCGCCCGCGTACATCGCAATTACTCGTCGAGTAGCTCGGCCTCGATAAACGGATCTTCATCCCCGGCGTCGAACGCCGGCCTCAGGTCACCGTCGGAGGCGGCGACGAGGCCTTCCCCGTCGGGTGCGACGTCAACGCGCACGATATCCCCGTCGCGCACCGCACCCGACAACAGTCCGGTCGCGAGTTTGTCGTCGATCTCGTGTTGCATGAGTCGGCGCAACGGACGAGCCCCATAGACCGGGTCGTACCCGCGCTCGCCGAGCCACGTGCGTGCGGCCGGCGTGACCGCCAACTCGAGTCGGCGCTCCGACAGGCGCGCCTGAAGCCGATCGATGTAGAGCTCGACGATTGCGCCGAGGTCGTCTTTGGAGAGTGCCGAGAACACGACGATGTCGTCGAGACGGTTGACGAACTCGGGCTTGAACGCCTGGCGAACAACTTCGTTGACGGCACGTTCCTTCTCGTCCCAACTGAGGTCGGGCTCGACCAAGAACTGGCTGCCGAGGTTGGACGTGAGGATGAGAATCGTGTTCCTGAAGTCGACCGTGCGACCCTGACCATCCGTCAAACGACCGTCATCAAGCACCTGAAGCAACACATCGAAAACCTCCGGATGCGCCTTCTCAACTTCGTCGAGCAACACAACCGAGTACGGGCGACGTCGAACGGCTTCGGTGAGCTGCCCGCCGGCCTCGTAGCCGACATAGCCCGGAGGGGCTCCGACGAGTCGGGAAACGGAGAACTTCTCGCCGTACTCGCTCATGTCGATGCGAATCATGGCCTTCTCGTCGTCGAAAAGCACGTCGGCGAGCGCCTTGGCGAGCTCCGTCTTTCCCACGCCGGTAGGCCCGAGAAACAGGAAGGATCCTGTTGGCCGAGTGGCATCGCTGATTCCCGCACGTGTTCGACGCACCGCTTCGGCGACCGCTTTCACGGCCTTCTTCTGGCCGATGAGGCGCTTGCCGATTTCGGCTTCGAGGTGCAGAAGTTTCTCGGTTTCACCTTGTGTGAGGCGATCAACCGGGATGCCCGTCCAGGCGGCAATCACACCGGCGATGTCGTCGGCCGTCACCTGGTCATTCACCATGCGAGGTCCGTCGTTGTCGGCCGACTCCGCGGCCGCAAGATCGCGCTCGAGTGCCGGAATCTCGGCGTAAAGCAACCGCGAGGCCTGCTCGAGGTTTCCCTCGCGTTGGGCTCGATCCGCTTGGATGCGCGCCGCATCGAGCTTCGTCTTGAGCTCACCGACGCGGTTGAGCGCGCTGCGTTCCGTCTCCCAACGCTTCTCGAGTTCGGAAAGTTTCACTTCACGCTCGGCGAGGTCGTCGCGCAACTTGGTGAGTCGCTGCTTCGACGCGTCGTCCTTCTCCTTCTTGAGCGCGAGTTCCTCAAGCTTGAGGCGGTCGACGCTCCGACGAAGCTCATCGATTTCAACTGGCGCGGAGTCAATCTCCATACGAAGTCGGCTTGCAGCTTCATCGATGAGGTCAATTGCTTTATCGGGAAGCTGTCGCGACGTGATGTAGCGATTACTCATTGCTGCAGCGGCAACGAGTGCGCTGTCGGCAATCGCCACCTTGTGGTGGGCTTCGTAGCGTTCCTTGAGTCCGCGCAAGATTGCCACGGTGTCTTCGACGGACGGTTCGCCGACGAACACCTGCTGGAAGCGGCGCTCGAGCGCGGCATCCTTCTCAATGAATTGACGATATTCGTCGAGCGTGGTGGCACCGATGAGTCGCAACTCACC
>RFQD01000010.1 GCA_009925875.1 Microbacteriaceae bacterium
CGTGGTGACCGTCGTGCGCCACGAACGCGACCGCCTCGTCGAGGTCATCGCCGTCGACTTACCCCAGAGCATCATCGTCGATCAAGACGACGTTCCCGGCACGGGCCGCGCCGTCGAACAGGCGATGGATGCGCTTCCCGCCGATTTCGCCGGCGAAGTGCTCGTTCTCAACGGTGATGTGCCGCTGCTGGATGCTGACACCTTGGTTGCCGCACTCACGGCGCATCGCGCGTCGGGCGTGGCGGCCACGCTGCTCACCACCCACCTCGACGAGGCGCACGGGTACGGGCGCATCATTCGCGGTGAGTCCGATCTCGTTGATCGCATCGTTGAGCACGTCGACGCGACCGACGCCGAACGTGCGGTGCGAGAAATCAATGCGGGCATTTACGTGTTTGCCGCGAGCCCGTTGCGCACCGCGCTCACCCGCATCACGCAGAGTAACGCGCAGGGCGAGAAGTACCTCACCGACGTGGTCGCGATTCTGCGCAGCGACAGCTTGAGCGTGATGGCCTCGCCCGTGTCTCCGGCCTGGAAGGTCGAGGGCATCAACGACCGAGCACAACTCGCGTCGGCCGCCGCGCGACTCAACGCCATGATCATCCGCGGTTGGCAGTTACAGGGCGTGACCGTGATTGACCCAGCCACCACGTGGATTGACATGCAAGTGCAACTCGGTCTCGACGTGGAAATCAAACCCGGCACACAGATTCTGGGCGCCTCGGCGATCGAGGAGCGCGCGATCATCGGCCCGGACACCACGCTCGTGGATACCGAGGTCGGTGCCGGTGCGGTCGTGAAGCGAACAGATGCAACACTCGCCGTGATTGGCGCGGGCGCCGAGGTCGGCCCGTTTTCGTACCTGCGTCCGGGCACCTATCTCGGCGACGACGGAAAAATTGGCACGTTCGTGGAGACAAAGAACGCGAAAATTGGTGCCGGAAGCAAGGTGCCGCACTTGTCGTACATCGGCGATGCCGAGGTGGGCGACAAGAGCAACATCGGTGCGGGCACGATCGTCGCCAACTACGACGGAGTGAATAAGCACCGTACGACCGTGGGTTCGCACGTGCGCACCGGCTCGCACAACGTGTTCGTTGCGCCGGTCGTCATCGGTGACGGCGCATATTCGGGTGCCGGCACGGTCATCCGCAAGGATGTTCCACCCGGCGCACTGGCCATCAACGTTGCCCCCCAGCGCAACATGGACGGCTGGGTCGCTGCCAACCGTCCGGGCACTGCCGCCGCCGAAGCTGCGCAAGGCCACTCCGCACCCCCCGTCGCACCCCCCGTCGCGAAAGAAGAACCGTGAGCGAGATCACCACCCCCAACAAAAAGAAGCTCGTTCTCGTGTCAGGACGCGCGCACCCGCAACTGGCCAACGACATCGCCGCGGAGCTCGGAATTGCGGTGACCGAGACCGACCTCCACACCTTTGCCAACGGAGAGATTTACGCGCGGTACGGCGAGAGCATCCGCGGAGCAGACGTGTTCGTGTTGCAATCGCACGGCACCCCCATCAACGAGTGGATTATGGAACAGCTCATCATGCTCGATGCCCTCAAGCGGGCGTCGGCCAAGCGCGTCACGGTGGTCGCGCCGTTTTATCCGTATGGCCGTCAAGACAAAAAGGGTCGCGGGCGCGAACCGATTTCTGCACGGCTCATCGCGGACCTGTTCAAAACGGCGGGCGCGAATCGCATCATGAGTATCGACATTCATGCATCGCAAATTCAGGGATTTTTTGATGGTCCGTTTGACCACCTTTTTGGCATGCCGGTGTTGCTCGAGCACTTCCGCGCACAGCTCGACCCCGCAACACTGACGGTGGTATCGCCCGACATGGGTCGCGTGCGCGTCGCCGACGTGTGGAGTGAAAAACTCGGTGCACCGCTGGCCATCATTCATAAACGTCGTGACCCCAAGGTGCACAATCAAGTGACGGTTCACGAAATCGTCGGTGAGGTGAAGGGTCGTGTCTGTCTCCTCGTCGACGACATGATCGACACGGGTCGCACCATCGTGAAAGCTGCCGAGGCGCTCAAAGCTAATGGCGCGCTCGGTGTCGTCGTCGCCGCCACGCACGCGGTGTTCTCCGATCCAGCGAGTGAGCTCTTACAAAACGCCGCCATCGACTCGGTTGTGGTGACGGACACGTTGCCTATTCCCGAAGAGAAACGCTTTCCGACCCTCACGATTCTGCCCATCGCACCGCTACTCGCCCGCGCGATTCGCGAGGTGTTCGACGACGGTTCCGTCACGAACCTGTTCGACGGCGCCGCGTAAGCACCCTGACTCGTCAGATCGGCGAGTCGATCGCAACTCTAGAGCTCGAGCTCGGCACGCGTCGGAGGGTTGCACCCCGCGCGCGAACACGTGATGGCACCCACCTGCGCTGCCATGGTGAGCACATCGGTCCAGTCACCCGGCGTGAGGGCCCGCACACGAGACGTGGCATCCGAGCCCAGCGCATCGCGCTCCTGCAGGCCGAAGAGAGTGGCGCCGAGGAATGAGTCGCCGGCGCCAACGGTGTCCACCACATCGATGCGCGGCGCGGGCACGTCGGTGATGCGATTGCCGTCAACGTAGAGAGAGGCACCGGATGCTCCCCGCGTGACCACGATGGCGCGTCCCGATTGCGACCAGGCTGCGGCGACCGACTCTACTTCGTCGGCGGAATACAGCCACGCAATGTCTTCATCGCTCGCTTTGACGATGTGCGCGACACCGATTTGTCGTTCGACGCGCGCGCGTTCGCTATCTCGGTCAAAACCGAGTCCCGGTCGAATGTTCACGTCGATGACGACTGTCGTCGTGCCCAACGTGTGAAGCCGTGACGCTGTCTGCTCGATGGCCTGCGAACCCGGTTCGATGACCAGTGCGACCGATCCGATGACGAATGCGTCCGGCGGTGACGAGACGAATGCGGCGAGGTCGTCGTGAGTGAGTCCCCAGTCCGCCGTGCCCTGAACATAAAAACTGTAGTGAGCCTTGCCTTGGTCATCGAGAGTTGCCACCGCAAGCGTGGTGGGATCTGTCGTGCGGATGAGGTGAGCGAGGTTTATTGACTCGGGGGCCAGCCAGTCGTGAAGTTTGACGCCGAAGGCGTCGACGCTCATGCGCGCGACAAACGTGACATCGACACCGAGCCGGGCAAGCGCAATGCTGACGTTGGCCGGAGCACCCCCGGTTTTCGCCTGATACGTGCCGTCGGGTTGACCGATGAGATCAATCAGCGCCTCGCCGACGACCGCAATTCGTTTTGGCATCACAGTAGCTTCACGACGTTCTCCCGGCACCGCGGATTAGTGCGTGCTCGGTTCGGTTTCGATTTCGGTCCGGTCACCCGACCAGAGGGTGTGAAAGGTGCCCGGCATGTCGATCCGCTTGTAGGTGTGTGCTCCAAAGAAGTCGCGTTGGCCTTGCACCAGGGCGGCAGGTAAGCGGGGCGCGCGAAGCCCGTCATAGTACGAAAGCGACGATGCGAACGCGGGAACCGGGATTCCGGCCAATGACGCCCCGGCCACGATGCGACGCCATGCTGGCAACGATGAACCGATGGCCTTCGTGAAGTAGTCGTCAAATAGAAGAGACAACAGCCCGGCGTTTTTGTCGTAGGCATCAGCGATGCGATTGAGAAACTGTGCACGAATGATGCAACCGCCCCGCCAAATCTTGGCAACCGCGCCCAAATTGATGTGCCAGCCGTACTCGCTCGCACCGGCTCGAATCGCGTCAAATCCCTGCGCGTAGGCGATGATCTTCGATGCGTAGAGTGCGTTGCGCACCTCTTCGACCAGCGTTGCTTTGTCGTGCGCATCCCGGGCGATGGTCTCCGCTGGAAGCGCTGAAACGGCGGCACGCTGTGCTGCCTGTGACGACAGCGACCGCGCAAACACGGCCTCCGCGATTCCCGACACCGGCACGCCCAGATCGAGCGCCGTCTGCACGGTCCACACACCCGTTCCTTTGGAGCCGGCCTGATCGAGCACAACGTCGACGAGCGGCTTGCCTGTTTTCGCATCCACCTGGCGCAGAACTTCGGCAGTGATCTCGATCAGGTACGACTCAAGTTCGCCCTTGTTCCACTCCGTGAAGATGTCCGCGATTTCGGCCGGAGTGAAGCCGCCCGCTTGACGCAAAATGTCGAAGGCTTCGGCAATTAGTTGCATGTCGGCGTATTCGATGCCGTTGTGAATCATCTTGACAAAGTGACCCGCACCGTCGGTTCCCACGTGCGTGACACACGGCTCGCCCTCGGCCACCGCCGCAATCGACGCGAGGATGGGTCCGAGCGTCGTGTACGACTCGGCGCTGCCGCCCGGCATGATGCTCGGTCCCTTGAGTGCTCCTTCTTCTCCCCCCGAAATTCCCGCGCCCACGAAATGCACACCTGAGCCGCTCAACGCTTTTTCGCGACGAATTGTGTCGGTGAAGAGCGCGTTGCCACCGTCGACGATGATGTCTCCCGGTTCAAACCGTTCGGCGAGGGCCGTGATGACCGCATCCGTGCCGGCGCCGGCCTGCACCATGATGATGGCCGTGCGTGGCTTCGCGAGTGACGCCACAAAGTCATCGATGGATTCGCTCGCGACGAAGTTGGCTTCCGGATGCTCCGAGACCAACAGGCGCGTCCGCTCCGGTGACCGGTTGAACACCGCGACGGTGTTTCCGTCACGACTTGCGAGGTTTCGCGCAAGATTTGACCCCATCACTGCGAGTCCAACCACGCCGATGTTTGCTTGGGGTGTGATCATATCGGCGGGGCTCCTTGGGGTGTTTGTGGTTCGTTGCGAGTGAGGTAACGTCGCTACGAGATTACCGAAAAGAACGAGGGCGGTGACCGAGGGTGAAGGCAGCACCGGTCGTTGTGGTGATGGGACCTGCGGGGGCGGGTAAATCCCTGATCGGCGCCGAGCTCGCGCGTGAACTGGGTATTGCGTTTCTCGACGCGGACACGCTGCATTCGGCGGCCGCTCGAGAGAAAATGGCCGCGGGTCAGGGGCTCACCGATGCCGATCGCGCACCGTGGCTCGAGCGCGTGTCGACGGTGTTGTCGGGCGCGTCAACATCTGGTGTGGGCCTCGTGCTCGCGTGTTCAGCACTCAAACGCTCCTACCGTGACCAGTTTCGCCTGGCGGCCCCAGACCTGTATGTCATCGAATTGGATGCGACGCCGGAAGTGTTGAGCGAACGACTGCGTTCCCGGTCGAGCCATTTTGTTACCGTCGACTTGTTGCCCTCGCAGTTAGAAGATCTGGAACCACTGGGCGCCGATGAACGCGGTGCGCGCATCGACTCCATGCGTGCACCGGCCGCGGTGGTGACCGACGCGATTCGTATCGTGCGCGCGGAGTGAGCTAAACTCGGAGGGAACTTCGGCGAGGGTGACCGCGTTCGCGAAAGCGAAATTCGGTCGACCGTAATCGACGCGGTGGGATGACTTCTCTTTCGTGAGGTGGCGCCCCTCGTGCATGATGCCGGGGCACAAAGACCACCGGACGCCATTTGGCTCCGCAACGAAAAAAGGAGCCACCATGGCTGAAGAACTCGACAACAAGGTGCCCGCCGCGGTGCGCACCGAATTCGGCAAAGGGTTTGCACGCCGCCTCCGCGCAGCGGGTCAGATTCCGGCCGTCATCTACGGACACCAGTCGGAAACACGCCACGTGGCGTTGCCCGCCCACCAGGTCAGCCTGTTGTTGCGCAAGAAGAACGCCGTGCTCGACCTGCAAATTGACGGCAAGAGCCAGCTCGTGCTCGTCAAAGACGTGCAAAAAGACCCGGTGCACATGATCATCGAGCACATCGACCTCGTTGAAATCATCAAGGGCGAGCAGGTTATTGTTGAGGTTCCCGTCCACGTGACAGGACACGCACTCTCGGGAACGATTGTGGAACTCGATGTGAAGACCCTGCACCTGCAGGCCGAGGCGATGCACATTCCCGAGTTCGTCGAGGTGAGCATCGAAGGCGCCCGTCCAGGGTTCAAGGTGCACGTGGGTGACGTTACGCTCCCTCAGGGCGTCAGCGTCATCGGCGAAACCGACGGTCTGGTCGTGCACGTCCACGCCCCGCGCGGTGTTGACCTTGGCGAATCGGCGGAAGAACTCGCCGCCGAGTTGGCCGACGAGGCCGCACACGCCGAACACAAAGAAGAACTTCACCACGCTCAGCACGACGCCGAAAAGGCGGCCGCCGAGGCGGATGCCGAGCTTTCGGGCGCTGTTGCCGAAGCCGAAAAGGTCGTGGAGTAACAACTGTCCTCCGACACCACGTGGCTCGTCGTCGGGCTCGGTAACCCCGGGCCCGACTACGCCGCCCATCGCCATAACGTCGGCCAGATGGCGCTCGCGGTGCTGGCCGACGAACTGTCGGCGTCGTTCGTCTCTCACAAGGCCGGCGCGCAGGTGGCGACCGCGTTCACGTCGCCCGGTGGAGCGAAGCTCATCCTTGCGGCACCCCACACCTACATGAACGTCTCGGGCAAACCCACCGCAGCACTCCTCAAGTTTTTTTCGCTCACACCCGAGCGGCTCATCGTGGTGCACGATGAGCTCGACATCGATTTTGATCTTGTGCGCGTGAAATTTGGTGGAGGTCACGGCGGACACAACGGCCTGCGCGCCATCATCGCGGCACTGGGCACGAACGAGTTCGCGCGCGTGCGCATCGGTATCGGGCGACCACCCGGCCGGCAAGACTCGGCTGACTTCGTGCTGAGCGCGTTCAGTCGGGCACAGCGGGATGCCCTGCCCAACATCCTCGTCGACGCAGCTGACGCAACTCGCCTCATCGCGACCGACGGGGTCCTCGCCGCACAACAAAAGTTCAACACCCGTTCACCCTCATAGACTGACCACGTGGTTTTCTCCGGGTTGACGCGCGCCCTCATCGACTCGGGAACCTTGACTGCGGCCGTGGCGAACGCCAACCTCGACGCCGATTTCTCGCTCACGCCCGGGCTCAACGCGCCCCTCCTTGTCGCGATGATGCGGGAGCGCATGCGCACGGGTGAGCCTCCCGCGTTGCTCGCTGTCACCGCCACGAGTCGCGAAACGGAATCGCTTCGCGACGCGTTGACCGCCCTCGAACCCGATGCCGAGATACTCGAGTTTCCGGCGTGGGAGACACTGCCTCACGAGCGCCTCAGCCCCAGCGCCGAAATTACCGGTCGTCGCTTCGACACACTCCGGCAGGTTGCCACGTGGAGCGGCACCACCCCACTCATCGTCCTGGCATCGGTGCGAGCCGTGCTCCAACCGATTGCGGGTAACTTGCTCGCGGTGCAACCGCTCACCCTCACGCGCGGTTCGCGAGGCAACGACCTCGCCGCCCTCAGCAGGCAGCTGGTCAACTTGGCCTACACGCGCGTGGACATCGTCACCCGGCGCGGTGAGTTTGCCGTGCGCGGGGGCATCGTCGACGTGTTCTCGCCGACGGCCGAACATCCGTACCGCCTCGATTTTTTTGGTGATGAACTCGAGACGGCTCGCGCCTTTTCGATTGCGGATCAGCGCTCGCTCGACGGCGATATTGACGAGGTGACCCTCCCTCCCTCACGCGAGTTGTTGCTCACCGACGCCGTGCGACAGCGGGCTCGAGAAATGGAACACGAGTTTCCCGCGATGGCGGGCATGCTCTCCAAGATTGGTGAGGGCATTGCCGTCGAGGGAATGGAGTCGCTGACTCCCGCCCTTGTCGACTCGCTCGTTCCTCTGACCGAGTATTTGCCGCGCGATACCGCCATCGCCATCGTGGCACCGGAGCGGGTGGCAACGCGCGCGGTCAATCTGGGTGAGACAAATCGCGAGTTTTTAGATGCGGCGTGGAACGCTGCGTCGGTGGGAGCGACCGCACCCATTGATTTGTCGTCGGGAGACTTTTTGACGCTCACCCAGGTTCGCAGCGATTACGCGCACGGGCCGTGGTGGACTTTGACCCCGTTCGACCGAGGCGACGACGAGGATGTCCGAATCCACGGGACGGCCGTGCCGAGTTTCGCCGGAAACGTTGATGGGGCGATCGAGCATGTGGGGGAGAAGCTTCGCGCCGGGTGGTCGGTGGTTATCGCCTCCGCTGGTCATGGGCTCGTCGAGCGCGCCGAACAGATGCTCGCTGAACACACGCTCGCCGGGCGAATCGTGGATGCGCTACCCGACACCCTGGAGTCCGGCGTCGCGTACCTCGTGCAAGCGAACCTCGAGCACGGCTTCGAGCTGCCGGATGCGTCTCTCGCGCTGCTGACCGAAAGCGAGTTTTACGGGCGCTCGGCAACGTATGACGCACGAGGTACCAAGCGACTCGCCGGCAAGCGCAGTAAGAACGTTGTGGACCCTTTGCAACTTCAGGCCGGCGACATCGTCGTGCACGAGACGCACGGCATTGGTCGCTTTCTCGAACTCGTCTCGCGTGAGGTATCGAGTGGTGGGCGCGGTCCCATCAAAACCACGCGGGAGTATCTCGTCATCGAATATGCGCCGAGCAAGCGCGGGTATCCGGGGGACAAGCTCTACGTGCCAACCGATCAGCTTGATCAACTCACACGCTATGTCGGCGGTGAAGAGCCGGCTCTCTCTAAGATGGGCGGCAGCGACTGGTCATCGGCCAAATCCCGCGCACGCCGTGCCGTGCGCGATATCGCCGTCGAGCTCGTTAAGTTGTATTCGGCCCGCATGGCGAGCAGAGGACACGCGTTCGGTCCCGACTCTCCGTGGCAACGCGAACTCGAAGAAGCGTTCCCTTTTGTGGAGACACCCGATCAGCTGACGACGATCGACGAAGTCAAAGCCGACATGGAACGTCCCATCCCCATGGACCGCCTGATTTCTGGCGATGTGGGATTCGGCAAAACCGAGGTCGCCGTGCGAGCCGCGTTCAAGGCGATTCAAGACGGAAAACAGGTCGCCATGCTTGTGCCGACAACTCTCCTGGTTCGTCAGCATGCGGAAACTTTCACCGAACGCTTCGCGGGCTTCCCGGTGCACCTGCGCGCCCTGAGTCGATTCCAAACCGATAAGGAGGCGCGCGAAACGCTCGCCGGATTGGCCGACGGCACCATCGACATGGTGATTGGGACGCACCGTCTGCTCAGTGACAACGTGAAGTTCAAAGACCTCGGTCTTGTCATCATCGACGAAGAGCAACGATTTGGCGTCGAGCACAAGGACGCGCTCAAAAAACTCAAAACCAACGTCGACATTTTGGCGATGAGTGCAACGCCGATACCCCGTACCCTGGAGATGGCCGTCACAGGAATTCGCGAAATGTCGACTCTCGCGACTCCGCCCGAGGATCGGCATCCCATTCTTACCTTTGTCGGCCCCTATTCCGAACGACAGGTCGCTGCCGCCATTCGGCGGGAACTCTTGCGCGAGGGACAAATTTTCTTCGTGCACAACCGGGTGTCGAGCATCAATCGGGTGGCGGCGCAACTCGCCGAACTCGTCCCCGAAGCGCGCGTCGCGGTTGCCCACGGTCAGCTCAGTGAGAGTGCGCTCGAGCAGGTCATCGTTGATTTCTGGGAACGAAAGTTCGACGTGCTCGTCTCAACGACCATCATCGAAACAGGTCTCGACATTGCGAACGCGAACACACTGATCGTGGACCGCGCCGACAAGTACGGGCTGAGTCAACTGCACCAATTGCGCGGTCGTGTGGGGCGCGGGCGAGAGCGCGCTTACGCGTACTTGCTCTATGACCCCGAGACTCCGCTGAGCGAAACCGCGCACGACCGACTTGCGGCGCTCGCGGCGAACAACGAATTGGGGTCGGGCATCCAAATCGCCCTCAAAGACCTGGAGATTCGTGGCGCCGGAAATCTCCTCGGTGGCGAGCAGTCAGGGCACATCGCGGGCGTCGGCTTTGACCTGTACCTCCGCATGATCGGCGAGGCGGTGTCCGTTTTTCGCGGCGATGTGGCCGAAGGTCAAACCGAACTGCGTCTCGAAATTCCGGTGGATGCGCGAATCCCCGAGGACTATCTCGACTCGGAGCGACTCCGACTCGAGGCGTACCAAAAGCTGTCGATTGCGAGTTCGCCCACGGCACCCGACGGGCAGATTGAACTGGTGCTCGACGAGCTCACCGACCGCTACGGGACTCCGCCGGAGGCCGTTGCGACGCTCGCACGTGTATCGCGCCTGCGCCGTCGAGCGCACGCCGCGCACCTCGGTGAAGTGGTTGTGGTTGGACCCAACTTGCGCCTGACGCCCGTCGATCTTCCCGATTCGGTGCAGGTCCGGCTCGCGCGCATGTATCCGGGCGCCAAATACGCGCCGGCTCCGCGCGTCGTCACCATTCCCCTCCCCGATTCGACGTCCCCCGATTCGGGTGACCTCGTTGCGTGGGTGGACGGGGTTCTCACGGCTCTGTTTCCGTCATCGAGCGTCGTGACGAGCGCGCAACCGAGCGACACGGGCACGCCACGCGACGAGGCTTCCACCCACAACGATTGAGACGGCCGATCCCGCCAACACGCCGAGCACGCCCTGATCGCGCAGAGCCGGGCTGTCGGCAAAGGCAAGCTGGTTCATCAGCAGCGACACCGTGAAGCCAATGCCGGCGACGGCGGACACGGTCACGAGATTCGCCCCCCGCACTCCTCCCGAGGCGCCGGAGTGGTGAGCCGGGCTCCGAAGACGGGGGCGGGTTACGCGGGCCACGAGCCACCCACCCAACGTGATTCCCACGATTTTTCCGACCGGGAGGGCAACCGCGATCGCGAAGAACACCGGACCGAGCGCATCCAGACCGCCGCGGGGGAGAATCACGAGCGACGACACGAAGGCGAATAGCGGCAGTATCGCGGCATTCACGACGGGTTGCAGTGCGTGGGCGGCTTTCTCGGCGAGCGACGGGCGGAGCACGAGTCCGAGGGCAACCCCCGCGATCGTGGCGTGGATGCCCGACGAATACGTCGCCGTCCACGCGGCCAGCGCCAGCACGACCAGGGCGAGCGTGCGCAGCGTTCGCGTCCACCGCGACGTGAGGCGGAGGCATCCCACGCCATAGAAGAGCGCAACAGATCCGATTGCGGCCACGAGTGACGCGACATCGAATCCGTGTGCGAAGAGCACCGCAATCAAGACGATGGCGATGAGATCGTCGATCACGGCAAGGGCGAGCAAAAAAACTCGGATGTTCGCGGGAAGTCCACGCCCGACCAGGGCAATCAGGCCGAGCGCGAACGCGATGTCAGTCGCAACGGGGATCGGCCATCCGCGCGCGAAGTCGGAACCCGCGATGAGCAGGTATACGAGCGCGGGGAGGGCGACCCCGGCTGCCGCGGCGACGGCCGGTGCGAGTGCTCGAGTCGGCGAATTCAATTCCCCGCGGGTGAGCTCGTGGCGAAGCTCCACGGCGACAATAAAAAAGAACAGGGCGAGTAGCCCGTCGGTCACCCAATGACCCACGCTGAGCTCGAAGTGAGTTCCTGGCACGCGGAGCGGCGCGTGGGTCAGATCAATCAGTCCGGGACCCGCGACCGAATTTGCCACAATCAGGCCAAGAACGGCTGCGGCGACAAGTGAAATGGCGGAGTAGCGCTCCGAGCGGAACACGGTCACGAGTGTTCGGCGTCGCGTCATGTGCGACAGCCTATCCAGTCGTCACATTAGGTTCCCGCTTGAGCGTGACGATCGAGGAACGCATACACTTCCGCGTCGTCGACCCCGGGAAATGTGCCCGTGGGTAGCGGCGACAGCACGTGCGCGTGCATGCGGGCGCTCGGCCACGCTTTCCCGGCCCATCGGGCGGCCAGGTCATCAGCGGGATTCTTGCAACAGGTGTCATTGGGGCACGTTGACACTTGCCGGTTGGCGGTGTCGCGTCCGCGAAACCATTTCGCGTCGTCGAAAGGGACGCCAACGCTGATGGAAAACTCTTCCGATGTGGAGGTGCCCGTTTGGGTGGAGTCGAAGAATGTGCCACTCGGGGTGTCGGTGTATTGGTAGAACTCGGTGGTGCGGTTCGTGCGGTTGAAGGCGAGTCGTGCTGCCCACCGCCGGCACACGGTCTGTCCTTCGATGGCGCCGTTGATGTCGGCGGGTATGGGCAACCCGTCGTTGGCGTATCCGCGGAATACCCCACCGTCGTCGTTGACACGCAAGAAGTGGGTGGTCAGATCAAGGTGATGCGTGGCGAGGTTGGTGAACCTCAAGGCGGCGGCTTCATGCGTGACGCCGAACGCATCGCGAAAATCTTCGATTGCAATGTTGCGGTCTTTTTTGGCCGCCTGCAGAAAGGCCACGGCACGGGTGCGGGGCATGAGACAGGAGGCCGCGAAGTAGTTGATTTCGAGGCGTTGGCGCAAGAAGTCGGCGTAGTCCACGGGCTGTTCGTGACCGAGCACGCGGTGGGCCACGGCTTGCAACGCCATGGCACGCAAACCGTGTCCACCCGGAATCGACGCGGGTGGCAGATAGATTCGACCATTTTTGAGGTCGGTGACGCTTCGGGCCGAGTGTGGCAGGTCATCCACGTAAATCAGTGTGAAGCCCAGAGATGCGGCGATGTCCGCGACCGTGCGGTGCATGAGCGCACCGGTTTCGTGTCCGGCCGCTTTGATCATGTCTTCGGCAATCTGGTCAATGTCGGGAAGGTAGTTGCCTTTCTCGAGCATCTCCCGCTGCAGTTGCGTATTAGCCCGCCGAGCTTCTTCGGGGGTGGCCGCCGCGTCACGTTCTCGACGTTCCATTTCCCGGTAGAGACCGACGATCACCTCGAGAGCTTCGGTCGGTAGCGTTTTGGATGCCCTCACCGACGGCAGGCCTAATCGCGTGTACAGCGTGCTCGACGTAATGCGCCCCAACTCAATCTCGAGTTCGGATCGGCGATCGGGTGCTTCGGCAGACAGCAGGTCCGTGACGGTGACGCCGAGACCTTCCGCGAGTGCCGTCAGGGCGGTGAGTTTGGGTTCGCGTTTGCCGGTTTCCATGAGCGAGAGCTGACTGGGCGTCATCCCGGTTGTTTCGCTCAATTGGTCGAGCGTGAGGCCCGACTGGGTGCGAAAGTGCCGGATGCGTTTTCCGAGAAGCAGGAGATTCGCTGACATATTTTGACTATATGGAAAGAATCGAGAAAATTTCTACTCATTTGCACAAATTGACCCGGATTTGTTCGCAAATTGCAAAAGATAATCGAATTATCGCATTTCCATAACTGCACACCACGGGAGACAACGTGAAAACTGCACTCGAGTTAAACGCACCGGAGATGGTGACCAACCGGGCCCTGTTGCACTGGCTCAGTGACATCGTCGAACTCACCAAACCGAAAGACATCTACTGGTGCAACGGCACTCAGACGGAATGGTACGAGCTTTCTCGCATGCTCATCGATCAGGGGGTGATGACGCCGCTCAACCCGGAGCTGCGCCCCGACAGTTTTCTCGTGCGCAGTGACCCCAACGATGTCGCGCGCGTCGAAGACCGCACCTTCATCTGCTCGGTGAACGAGGCGGATGCCGGACCGACGAACAACTGGCGCGACCCCGACCTCATGAACGAAGAACTTCGTACCCTGTTCGACGGCAGCATGCGCGGTCGCACGATGTACGTGGTGCCGTTCTCGATGGGCCCACTCGGGGGCCCGATCTCGCAGGTGGGCATCCAGCTCACCGATTCGCCCTACGCGGTGCTCAACATGCGCATCATGACGCGCATGGGCTTCGACGTTCTGCGCCTCATCGACAACGAGACCAACTGGGTTCCCGCCGTTCACTCTGTGGGGATGCCCCTCGAAGACGTCTTCGGAAACACGATCGAAGACGTGCCGTGGCCGAGCAACCCCACGAAATACATTTGCCACTTTCCCGAGACGCGCGAAATCTGGTCCTTCGGGTCGGGCTACGGCGGAAACGCCCTGCTGTCAAAAAAGTGTTTCGCCCTGCGCATCGGCTCGTTCATGGGCAAGCAGGAAGGCTGGCTCGCGGAACACATGCTGTTGCTCAAGCTGACCAACCCCCAGGGCAAGGCCTACCACGTGGCCGCCGCGTTCCCGTCGGCGTGCGGTAAAACCAACCTCGCCATGATCACGCCGACCATTCCGGGCTGGACTGCAGAAACAATCGGCGATGACATTGCGTGGCTGCGCCCCGGAAAAGACGGACGCCTCTACGCAATCAATCCCGAGGCGGGCTTCTTTGGCGTGGCTCCGGGAACCGGATTCGGCACGAACGAAGTTGCAATGAACACGATGTGGGGAAACACCATCTTCACCAACGTGGCGCTCACGGACGACGGTGACGTGTGGTGGGAAGGCATGACCGACAAGGTTCCCGAGCACCTCATCGACTGGCGTGGCGAGGACTGGACGCCGAGCTCGGGTCGACCGGCCGCGCATCCCAACTCGCGATTCACCGTGCCCGTCGAACAATGCCCCACTCTTTCGAATGACTGGTTCGAAAACGCCGGCGTGCCGATCGACGCCATCATCTTCGGGGGACGTCGCGCAACCAACGTTCCTCTCGTCGCCCAGGCCTTTGATTGGAAGCACGGCGTGTTCATGGGCGCGACCATGTCGAGCGAACAAACGGCCGCGGCGGAAGGGACGGTTGGCGATTTGCGCCGTGACCCCTTCGCCATGCTTCCGTTCTGCGGCTACAACATGGCCGATTACTGGGGCCACTGGCTCGACATTGGGCGCAAACTCGGAAAAAATGCACCGAAGATTTTCCAGGTCAACTGGTTCCGCAAAGATGACAGCGGGTCGTTCTTGTGGCCGGGCTTCGGCGAAAATTCGCGCGTTCTCGAATGGATTTGCCGTCGCATTGACAATTCGGCAAAGACGTACGAGGCCGCCATCGGCTTGGTTCCCGCGCGTGGCTCGCTCAACCTCGAGGGGCTCGAGATGCCTCGCGGAGCGATGACCAAGCTGTTCCGGGTGGAACCCGAACGGTGGTTGGCCGAATGTGACGCGACCGCGGAGTACTTCTCGATTTTTGGCGACCGACTCCCGGTCGAAATGACGAAGCAACTTCAGGCTCTTCGTCGCCGATTGAAAACGGCGACGCTCTAAGCACGAGTCCCGCTGATCATGTCTCTGGTCGGCGGGACTCGTCCGGCGGGAGAGTCCTTCCCTGAAGGCGCTCCTTGCGAGTGAGAAGATGGGGCTGCACCTGGGAGGGAACCTGATGAGCAGCCCCATCTTTTCCGAATCATCGGCCGACGCGGTCGGCGAACTCGCCGTCATCATCGATCAACTGCGCTCGGCAGACGGATGCGCGTGGTGCGCGGAGCAAACACACGAGTCGCTCGTGCGCTACCTCATCGAAGAGTCGTACGAACTCATCGACGCGATCGAGTCGGGCAATCGTGACGACATGCTCGAAGAACTCGGCGACGTGCTCTATCAGGTGCTCTTTCACGCGGATGTCGCCCGGAAAACGGTGGCCGAAGACTTTGACATCAACGATGTTGCCCGCAACACCGCCGCGAAGATGCGCTCGCGCCATCCGCACGTCTTCGGTGACGTTCACGCCGGCACGCCCGACGAGGTGGTGGCCGTGTGGGAGCAACTCAAGCGCGAGGAGAAGTCGGAGCGCTCATCCACTCTCGACGGCGTGCCGCACGGGATGCCCGCACTCCTGCTCGCCGACAAGTTGCTCGGCAAGGCCGACAAGCTCGGTGTCGTTTCGCTCGACGGTCCTTCACCATTTCAGTTCGGCGATGAAGCCGAACTCGGCGCCGTCTTGCTCGCTCTCGTCGCCTCGGCGCGTGGTCAAGGTCTCGATGCCGAGCGTGCTCTGCGCGGTGCTTTGCGCGGACTGCAGGAAGACATTCGCAAGGCCGAGTAGGCGCATCAATATCCTCCGCGCTCCTAATCCCCTCTCGACGCGCGTGGGATGATGGGAGCATGGCGAACAACGTGACGGCCCCGCGCGGAATGCGCGACTTTCTCCCGCCCGAGAAGGCTCGCCGCGAGCGTGCGCTCGCCGTGATTCGCCAGACCTACAGTGCGCACGGGTTCGAAGAGATTGAGACGCCGGTCGTTGAGGATTACGAGCGACTGCACTCCGGTCTGGGTGGTGACAACGAGAAACTCTCGTTCAGCGTGCTCAAGCGCGGGTTGACCGCCGACGATATGGCTGCGGCTCACGCATCCGGTGACGCACATGACCTGGCCGACCTCGGCCTGCGGTTCGACCTGACGGTGCCCTTGGCCAGGTTTTATGCGACGAACCGGGCCGACTTGCCGAACGTCTTTCGCGCCATTCAAATAGCTCCGGTCTGGCGTGCCGAGCGCCCACAAAAGGGCCGCTACCGCCAATTCGTGCAGGCCGACATCGACATCATCGGCGAACCGGGCCCCCTCGCCGAGGTCGAGCTCATTACCGCCACGTCCGCAACGCTGAGCGCCCTTGGCCTG
>RFQD01000091.1 GCA_009925875.1 Microbacteriaceae bacterium
CGTGCCCGACGGTGAATCAATCTTTGTCACACCGTGCGTTTCCACAATTTCCACCGAATCAAAATATGCCGCGACCAGCGTGGCAACGTGTGCGGCTACGGTCGAACCCAGAGAGAAGTTGGGAACAAAGAGAACGCCCACCTCGGGATGTGCACTGAAAAGTGGCTCCAGGGTTGCGATGCGCTCGCGCGACCAGCCCGACGTGCCGACAAGAATGTTTTTACCGTTGGTCACGGAAAACTCAATGACCGATTTGGAGACAGCGGGAAGTGAGACATCCGCCACAATGTCCGCCGCCAATATCTCAGACAGATCACTCGTGGATCGCAACTCGGCGGCAAGAGTGAAATCGGCCGACTCACGAATGAGCTCACACAGCTGGCTTCCCAGCTTGCCCGTGGCTCCGACAACGGCAACAGAAGTGGTCACACGTCAAGCCTAAAGGCTGTATGTCTCGGGTGTTCCCGAACGAAGGTCAATGGGCAAATGTCCCACATCGTTGTGTGAGACGAGTGTCCAAGGTCGACCGGACTTTTGCTGCAGAACCGTGAGTCCGCAGTGGTTTTGATTCAACGTCGCCCACTTCCACTCGGGAGCCGCCAGCACGTGGCGCACGAACCACGAGATGACGGCATTGTGAGTGACCAAGACGTCGACCTTACCGGCACGCCCGCGCGCCATGAACTCGCCTATCGCGTCTTCCATTTGAGCGCGACCAGCCTCGACTTCCTCCGGGGTCACCGAGCCGAAGAAGGGTTCATACACTTTGGGCATGTCAGGCACCGCACCCGACGGCACACAGGGCAAGAGCAATGCGGAGGGGCGCGACTCCAGGTTGAGATCCCGAGAGAGAATCTCGGCCGTGTCCCACGTCTGTTTCAAGGGCGAATGCCACATCGCATCAATCTTGAGTCCGGCAATTCGTGCAGAAAGTAGCTCAGCCTGCTGTGTTCCGCGTGCGGACAGAGGACCGTCGAGGACACCGTGTTCGGCATCCACATGCTCGCCGTGTCGAACCAAAATCACACTGTGCGTCATGATGCGCTCCGGATGACCGCCGACCGCAGAGCATCGTCGTCTGCTGTGCCCACCGAAACGAGTGACACAGGTCCCGCGGCCAGCTCCGCGGCCAGTTGTCGAACGTCATCCACGGTGACCGCCGTGAGTAAATCGAGCATGGTGTCGTAGTCGTTGAATTCTCCCGTGGCAATTTCCGATCTACCCAAACGCGACATGCGCGTGTCGGTGTCTTCGAGCGCCAACGCGGATGCGCCTGCGATCTGTCCCTGCGCTCGCACCAGCTCCTCGTGCGTGATTCCTGATTCGGCCACGCGCAGGAATTCTTCCATCATGAGCTTCGCCACCTCCGGTGCTTTGCTCGGAGCGCTTCCGGCGTAGAAGCCTGCGATACCGGCGTCGGAATAGGACGACGCGAACGAGAAGACGCTGTACACGAGCCCGCGTTTTTCTCGAATTTCCTGAAAAAGACGGCTCGACATTCCGCCTCCCAACACCGAGTTGAATACCGATTGTGCGAACCTTCGGGGGTCAGTGGCCACAATTCCGGGAATGCCCAGCATGATGTTTGCTTGCTCAATCGGTCGAGCAACCGAGACAAAATCTGTGGCTTGGGACAGCGTGCGCACAACCGTGGAGCGACGCGCCACCGGCGCGGAGGCGTGCGTGACATCCCACCCCGCACGCGTCAACCCGTCGGTAACCCGCGCGACCAGGAAATCGTGATCAAGCCCGCCGGCAGCGGTGATGACCAAATCTTCCGGGCGATAGTTGGCGCGGTAGTGCTCGGCGACCGCATCCCGCGAGGCGGCACGAATTGTTGACTCATCGCCACCAATCGGTCTGCCCAGTGGATGATCACCAAAAACGGCTTCGTACAGGCGTTCCTGAGCAACGTCGGTGGGATCATCGTCGGCCATCGCGAGTTCTTCCAGAATGACACCGCGCTCGGTTTCAAACTCACTCGGATCCAACACACTCGACGTGATCATGTCGCACATCACATCAATCGCCATGGGCAGATCGCTATCGCGAATCTTGGCGTAGTAACACGTGTGTTCCTTGGCCGTCAGTGCATTGTGTTCGCCACCCACGGAATCGAAAGCCACCGCAATGTCGAACGCGGAGCGCGACGGTGTTCCTTTGAACAGCAAGTGTTCGAGAAAATGGGTGGAACCGAGGCTGGCGGAATGAGACCCGTCGCCATTCGTGCCCGCGGGAACTTCGTCACGCGAGCCGACCGCCACCCAAAAGCCCAGAGTGACTGACCGCGCACCGGGTACGACTTCGCTCAGAATACGCACACCGCACGGCAAGATAGTTCGACGAACCGTCGCTCCCCCAGTCGCCGTGAAGCGAAGTTCTGGAAGATCGAGCGGAAAGATTAGCGGCTTCGTCATACGGACGATAAGCCTACCTATCCGCAGGCTACGCGGAAACTCGATCCAATTCGGAGAGCTCGTGGTGGGTGAGATTCAGCGCGAGAGCGGCCATGACGCCGTCGAGTTGTTCCGTCGACTCAACGCCGACCGCTGCCGCGGCGACTTGCGGCCGAGACAATGCCCAGGCCAGCGCGACGGCGGAGACATCCGTTTCGTGCGTCAGGGCGATGTCATCCAACACTTTTAACACCGAGAGGGAATGGCGGTTTGCGTGCGCGGCAGCCCGCCTGAGTCGCGTGTCTTGCACGGCAGGGTCTGGCTTGATTGACCGATGCACACCCAGAAAGCCGTGCGCCAACGCGAAGTAGGGCATGAGCGACGATTCATGATCGGCCAGCAACGCAGCGCCGTCACCTTCCACGATGTCGCGACGTAACAATGAGTACTCCCAGGCGACGGCATCGATGCGCGGCAAGCCAGAAGATGCGGCAATCCGTGCCGCACGCAGCCCGGACACGCTGAAATTGGATGCCCCAACGGCTCGAACTTTGCCCGCGTCCACCAACTCCGCCACGGCGGCGAGACTCTCCTCGATGGGGACCGACGGGTCCTCGGCGTGAAAGTAGAGCAGGTCGATGACGTCTGTCTGGAGCCGTTGCAACGAGGCATCCACACCCTGTCGAATGCTCTTCGCGGAGAGACCGGGCGCATCGGCGTGTCGGCCTACTTTCGTGGCAATCAGGATGCGGTCGCGAGCACCACGTTCACGAATCCATGACCCAATGGTGTGCTCGCTCATGCCCGAGGCATAGGACGAGGCGGTATCGATCAATCCGCCGCCACAGTCGAGGAATCGCTCGAGCACGTCGACACAGCCCGCGCGCGCCAGCGTCCACCCGAACACCGCGCCACCCAGCGCAATGGGGGGCACGAACACGTCGGAGGAGCCGACTCGTCGCAGGTGAGGAGTATCGGCGTCGCGAACCGTGGATGCCGTCACCACGCTCCCTCCTCGATCGATTCTCGCTCAGCTTTGTGCGACGTGTGCGCACCCCGCAACGCACCGATACGCGCTTTTAGACTTTTCCCCTAATCTTCATTATTGGTTCTGCGATTGCTGAGCGCCACCCTTCACGGATGCGACTAACAGACTGTTACTCAATCGTGATGTGTGTGCTCGTGGCACTCAGTGTGTGACTCGCGCAAACGGGGTCCGGTTCGCAAATGCGAACCGGACCCCGAGTGAGTCTCTGCGACCGAGTGACGCGACTACTCGTCGTCCGCCACTGTCGACGATGACTCATCACCTTCGAGAACTGGCTCCAGTGACAGCTTGCCCCGATCGTCAATCTTGGTGATCTTGACGAGCACCTTTTGTCCGACGGACAGGACATCTTCGACGTTCTCGACGCGCTTGCCGCCGGCGAGTTTACGCACCTCCGAAATGTGGAGCAGTCCATCCTTGCCCGGAAGCAACGACACAAACGCACCGAAGGTGGCGAGCTTGACGACCGTTCCAAGGAACTGTTCACCGATTTCCGGATTCTGCGGATTCGCGATGGCGTTGACCTGCGCACGCGCGGCCTCGGCCGACGGTCCATCAACCGCACCGATGTAGACGGTGCCGTCTTCTTCGATGGAAATGTCGGCACCCGTCTCATCTTGAATGGCGTTGATGGTCTTGCCCTTCGGCCCGATGAGCTCGCCAATCTTGTCAACCGGGATCTGCACGCTGATCACCCGCGGAGCCGTGGCGGCCATCTCGTCGGGCTCGCTGATCGCGTTGTTGATCACCTGCAGAATCTGCGTGCGCGCCTCTTTGGCCTGATCGAGGGCGCCAGCCAGAACCGACGCCGGAATACCGTCGAGCTTGGTGTCAAGCTGAATGGCCGTGATGAATTCGCTCGTTCCTGCCACCTTGAAGTCCATGTCGCCGAGCGCGTCTTCGGCACCGAGAATGTCGGTGAGAGCCGCGTAACGCGTCTCGCCGTTGACCTCATCACTGACGAGACCCATGGCGATGCCGGCAACCGGAGCCCGGAGCGGCACACCGGCGGCGAGCAGCGAAAGCGTCGAGGCACACACCGAGCCCATCGACGTGGAGCCATTCGACCCGAGGGCCTCCGACACCTGGCGAATCGCATAGGGGAACTCGTCTCGGGCCGGAAGGACGGGCACGAGCGCCCGTTCAGCCAGGAATCCGTGACCAATTTCACGACGCTTGGGTGTGCCCACGCGACCCGTTTCGCCGGTCGAATACGGCGGGAAGTTGTAGTGGTGCATGTACCGCTTGCTCGTGACGGGCGACAGCGAATCAATCTGCTGTTCCATTTTGAGCATATTCAGCGTCGTCACACCGAGGATCTGAGTTTCACCGCGCTGGAAGATGGCCGAACCGTGCACCCGCGGAATCACGTGAATTTCGGCATCGAGAGGGCGAATCGTCGTCTTGTCACGACCATCGATACGGATGCCCTCGGTCAACACTCGGCCGCGAACAACCTTCTTCGTGGCCGACTTGTATGCGGCGCTGACCTGCGCGTTCGCCTCAGCGGGCAACTCGCCCGCCTCGACCTTGGCTGCGATCGCATCTTTCACCGTGGCCTTGAGTGCGTCATCCGCGTTCTGGCGCTCGATCTTGTCGGCGATCTGGTAGACGCGTTCGAGTTCCGCGTGGGCGAGTGCATCCACGGCGGCGTACACCTCGTCGGTGTAGGGCAAGAAGACGGGGTAGTCCTGAACTTCTTTCGCGGCTTGGCGTGCCAGTTCTTCTTGCGCCTTCACGAGCGCGGTGATGAACGGTTTGGAGGCCTCCAGCCCCTCGGTGACAATCTTCTCGTTCGGCTTGACCGCTCCGGCCTGAATCAGGTCCCAGCTACCTTCGGTTGCCTCGGCCTCGACCATCATGATCGCGACGTCGTCACCCTTGGCGGTCTTGACGACCCGACCGGCAACAACGAGGTCGAAGACCGCGAGCTTGAGCTGGTCAACCGTGGGGAATGCAACCCACTGACCATCGATGAGCGCGAGGCGAACGCCGGCGATCGGGCCGCTGAACGGCAGGCCTGAAATCTGCGTGGATGCGCTGGCCGCGTTGATCGCGAGCGCGTCGTAGAACTCACCGGGTGCAATTGAGAGCACCGTGATGACGATCTGAACTTCGTTGCGAAGTCCGTCGACGAACGACGGGCGCAGTGGGCGGTCGATGAGACGGCACACCAGAATGGCTTCGGTCGAGGGACGACCTTCACGCCGGAAGAACGAGCCAGGGATCTTGCCGGCGGC
>RFQD01000092.1 GCA_009925875.1 Microbacteriaceae bacterium
CTTGTTCATCCTCGCCGTCGGTAACGTTCGTGGATTTGCTTTGACGCTGGGTCTGACGACAATCGTCGACTTGTTTGTGGTGTCACTCTTTACGCATCCCGTCCTGCGATTGTTGAGTAGAAACAACTTCTTTGCGAGCGGACATCCCCTGAGCGGACTCGATCCTGTTGCTCTGGGTGCCGTCTACCGGGGACGGGCTCAGTTTGCCGCCCCATCGGCTCGCGTCTCTGCAGGGAAAGCTGCAAAGTCGTCAAAGGAAGCGGCTCGACGGCAGACCATCGCCGAACGCAAAGCCAGCTCGTCAGATATCAATTCCGCAGTGAAGGGTGACGACTAATGGCAAGTTTGACGTCGTTCGGTAACGACCTCTACACCGGAGCGCGATCGGTCAACTTCGTCGGCCGCCGCAGAATCTGGTATCTCATTTCCACGATTCTCGTTCTCGTGAGCATTGTCGGTCCCGTGGTTCGGGGTGGTTTCAACTTCGGTATCGAGTTCACTGGTGGGTCCGAGTTCGTGGTTTCAGGGGTGCCCGGAGGCGATCAAGCCATTGCGACGAGCGCCGTCAGTTCGGTTGTACCGGATGTCGCGGCGAAAGTTTCCACGTTGGGTACGGACTCGGTTCGTGTCCAGACGAGCCAACTCACCGACGTCCAAACTCGCGAAATTCGTCAGCAACTTGCCGCCGACTACAAGGTGACGCCGGAGCAAGTTACGGCCTCGTTCATTGGCGCGACGTGGGGTCAAGATATTACGAGTCAGGCCATTAGAGGTCTCGTCGTCTTCCTCATCCTTGCCGCCATTGTCATGGCACTCTATTTCCGCACCTGGAAGATGTCGCTCGTGGCGATCGTGGCTCTCCTTCACGACGTGATCATCACCGCCGGAATCTACGGAATCACGGGCTTCGAGGTGACACCGGGTGCCGTCATCGGTCTGTTGACAATTCTCGGTTACTCGCTCTACGACACCGTGGTGGTCTTCGACAAAATTCGAGAAAACACGCTGGGGAATGGCGCTGACCAGAGCAAGACCTTTGGTCAGCAGGTCAACCTCGCAATCAACCAAACGTTGGTCCGTTCGATTAACACGTCTGTTGTGGCGGCGCTTCCGGTGGCATCCATTTTGTTTATCGGTGCTTTCGTTCTCGGTGCAGGGACCCTTCGAGACATCTCCCTGGCGCTGCTGATTGGTATCGCTGTGGGAACCTACTCCACGCTTTTTCTTGCGGCACCGATGTATGCCCAATTGCGGCAACGTGAACCGGCAATTTCCAAACACGACAAGAAGGTTCTGGCTGAGCAAGCGCGCGCGCAACAGGGCGCGGTCACTGCGTAGGCACCGGGCAATCCTTCTCCACCTCGATTCCGGCGCATAATGGGGGAGAGGAGGAAACATGGTTGATGCACCGCCGTCGTCACCCACGACACCTGCTCTGCGTCGGCTTGTTCCTCGCCTGTTTAGTCGGACCCAAAACATTGGCGGGTTTGACCGTCTTGTGAAGACGGTACGCAAACATCATCCCAAGGCAGATTTTGTCGGTATCGAGAAGGCCTACCAGACGGCGAGACTCGCCCACGAAGGTCAACTCCGGCGCTCGGGTGAGCCGTACATCACGCATCCCGTAGCCGTCGCGCAGATCCTTGCCGAACTGGGAATTGGAGCCAAGACAATCCAGGCAGCCCTTCTGCACGACACGGTTGAAGACACGGATTACTCGCTCGAACGGGTAAGCGCAGACTTCGGACCCGAGGTGGCGATGCTCGTCGATGGCGTTACCAAACTCGACAAGGTGAAGTACGGTGACAGTGCTCAGGCGGAGACTGTTCGGAAAATGATTGTCGCGATGTCAAAAGACATTCGTGTGCTCGTCATCAAACTCGCCGACCGTTTGCACAACGCGCGCACGTGGGGCTTCATGCCACCGGACCGCGCCGAGCGTAAGGCGCGCGAAACACTCGAAATCTACACACCGCTCGCTCACAGGTTGGGAATTCAGACGATGAAGTGGGAGCTGGAAGATCTCTCTTTCGCTGTTCTTCATCCCAAGATTTACGCCGAAATCGAGAGTCTGGTATCAGATCGCCAACCTCAGCGCGAACAATTCGTCTCTCGTGTCATTGAGGACGTTCAGGAAGACCTCCGACTGGCCAAGGTGCGGGGAGATGTTGCGGGCCGACCCAAGCAGTTCTATTCGATTTACCAAAAAATGGTGCAGCGTGGTCGCGAATTTGATGACATTTTCGACTTGGTGGGTATCCGAATCATCGTTCCCACGGTTCGTGACTGCTACGCCGTCCTCGGTCTTATTCACGCGCGCTGGAATCCTCTTCCCGGTCGATTCAAGGACTACATTGCGACGCCGAAGTTCAATCTCTATCAGTCGCTCCACACAACAGTCGTCGGACCGGAGGGTCGCGCTGTCGAGATTCAAATTCGAACCCCTGAAATGCACAACCGCGCGGAATATGGCGTTGCGGCGCACTGGATGTACAAGGAGCGAGTATCCGGTGCGAAGTCGAATCTGACATCAGTCCAAGACACGGACATGGCGTGGCTCGCCCACATCAACGACTGGCAAGCTGAAACCGAAGACCCGACCGAGTTCCTCGACTCACTAAGGTTTGAGATTGGGGCGAAAGAAGTCTACGTTTTCACACCCAAGGGGCGGGTCGTGGGTTTGCCTCAGGGTGCGACACCAATCGATTTCGCCTACGCGGTCCACACCGAAGTTGGTCATCGGACGATGGGTGCCAAAGTGAACGGCCGAATCGTGACGCTAGATAGCGCCCTCACAACGGGTGACGTCGTGGAGATTTTGACTTCGAAAAATCCTGACGCCGGCCCGAGTCAAGACTGGTTGAGCTTCGTTCGCTCGACGCGGACACGCAACAAAATCAAGGCGTGGTTCTCGAAAGAGCGTCGAGAGGAGGCCATCGAACAGGGCAAGGATGCCCTGGCGCGTGCCATGCGAAAACAGAACCTTCCGCTGCAACGTCTGCTCACGCCCGAATCTTTAGGGACGGTCTCGGCTACCTTGCGCTACGACGATGTGAGTGCACTGTATGCCGCGATCGGTGAGGGACACGTTTCTGTACAGAGTGTTCTCGAGAAGATTCTGGCCTCGCTCAACACCGAACATGATCTCGAATCCACTGATTTTGCCGTTCCGACGCGGTCGCCACAACGAACATCTCGATTAGGCGACTCGGGTGTCCTCGTTCGTGGTGCGCCCGACATTCTCGTCAAGCTCGCAAAGTGCTGCACGCCAGTTCCGGGAGATGAGATTGCCGGCTTCGTCACGAGAGGACAAGGTGTCTCAGTTCACCAAGCTGGTTGCCACAATGTGGCAAACCTTCAAACACAATCTGAGCGCCTGATTGACGTCGAGTGGGCACCGAATTCCAAGGGAACTTACCTCGTGCAGATTCAAATTGAGGCCCTCGATCGATCGGGGCTTTTGAGCGACGTGACGCGCGTGTTGTCCGAAAATCACGTCAACATTTTGAGTGCGTCGGTCTCGACAAGTCAGGATCGCGTCGCGATTAGTCGTTTTGTTTTCGAAATGACGGACCCAATTCACCTCGATCGACTTCTCAGTGCAGTGAGACGAATCGATTCCGTCTACGACGTTTACCGCGTAAGTGAGGGATGACTCGACGTTGCGCGTGAGAGTCGTTCCAGACATTTTGTCTTGTACGGGAGATGCTGTGACTGTGAGACTTCGTCGATGATTCGACGAGTTTCGCCTCTTGCGTCATCGTGCATTTCGAGTAACGCACGCATCACGGCAATCACTGTAGGTTCCGGCATCTCATTTTCGTACCGTCCAATATCGACGACCGTACGTGCGGGAGTCGTGACGAGAGAGCTCGAGATGGGGACAACATCGCTTTCGCCGAGCTTCAGGTCGCACACGCTGAAGTGCTCGTTCGGCATGGTCGGAAGTCGCTTCCGAGAATCCGATGTGATTGTCCACCGCCGAGGCATCTCATTGAATGCGCCCCAAATCCAGGCAGCACTCGAACGCGCGAAAACGACATTCTGAGGACATTGCGTTCGTGCAAACAATATTCGCGACACGGCGTCATCCGGAACGTCTGGTTCACACACCGCCGCGGCGCTACGCCATAACTCCCCGTCAAGAGTGAGTGCACTGATTTCTGTCAATGGGAGATTTCTCCAGGAGTGATTCACGAACGCAGTGTCGCATCCACTGCGACGCAACTCACGTCTAACGGAAGAACTGTGGAAAATCTACTTTACGATGGTGAGCCAGGATTTCTGCGTCTCGAGTGCAGCCGTGAGGTCCGCAATCTTGGATTGGTCCTTCGCGGCTTGCGCGATGGCCAAGTCAGCCTCGATCTTCGCAATTTTCTCGTGAATCGCTGAAGCCAATTCCGACTGACGCGCGAGACGTTCGGGATTGGTCGCATCCCAGTGTGCCTCGTCGAGCTTTCGAACTGCGGCCTCGATTTTGCGCAGACGATCTTCTATCGACTTGACCGCAGTGCGCGGCACCTTGCCGGCAGCATCCCAACGCTTCGATATCGAGTTGAGCGCGTTCCTCGCCGCGACGCGGTCGGTCATGGTGAGAATCGGTTCAGCCTCTACCAGAAGAGCCTCTTTAACTTTCAAGTTTTCCGCATAGGCAGCGTCTTCCGCTGCCGCTTCGCTTGCTTTTGCCTCGTAGAGCGCGTCTCCCGCAGCCTTGAACCGTGCCCAAAGCGCATCGTCGAGTTTTCTACCCGCTCTCGGAGCGGCTTTCCACTCGTCCAACAGCGTCCGATACGTCGGTATGCCAGCTGCTCCCTTGCTGGCGAGCGCCTCTGCCTTGGCAATGAGCGATTCCTTGACACTTTTGCTCTCGCGATTCTTGGCGTCGACCTGGGCGAAATGTGCGCGCCGAGCCGTGTCAATGGTCGATTTTGCCGTGCGAAAGCGCTTCCACAGGTCGTTCGCGATCGTCTTGGGAAAACGAGGTGTCGATTTCTGGTGTTCTTGCCATTCTGAAAAAAGTGCATCGGCGGACGACGTTATCGTTTTCCAATTCGTCGATGCCGAGATGGACGCCGACAGCGCCTCCATTTGCTCCACAATGGCCGTTCGACCAGCAATGGCTGCTTCTATCGCCTCGTTATTCAGCTCGGATTGCGCTTCCTCCATGGTTGCGAGCGTCGCAGCGATAGCGTCGAGACGCTCGAGTAATGACGCAAAATCTCCGACGCCTCCCGCACGCAGGGTTTCGGCGTTGGCCCGCAAATCAGAAGCGGGTGCTCCTCGCTTTAGTCGTTGTTCGAGCAGCGAGATAGCCAGAGCGAGGTCGGCAAACTTTCGCTCAAAGAACGCGAGAGCTTCTTCGCCAGACACATCAGGATACGCGCCAACAAGACGCTCCCCATCGGAGGTGCGGCAGTACACGTTGCCCTCGGCGTCAACGCGACCCCATGGCTTTTCTGACATGCTCAACTTCTCTCTTAACTGGCGGTTGGGCGCAATCTAGCCTACGCCCGTGACGTGTTGCTTATTGCAGTGTGAAATTGGTGATTCTGACGTCAACGACGGGCTTGCCATCGTTGTCACCGTTTTGAACTCCCGCATCGATGACCTCTGTCTGCAATTGGTCGAGGCCACCGGTGACA
>RFQD01000093.1 GCA_009925875.1 Microbacteriaceae bacterium
CTCTGGCCCCTCTGCACCGCGAGGCGTTCGATGCCATCGAGGCCGGCGATTACGCGACCGCGGTGGCAAAGTATGAGCGCGCGCTGGTCGAGAATCCGCGCGATCACATGGCACGAGCGGGACTCGCGCAAGTCTCGCTGCTTCATCGCCTGCAGGGGAAAACATTGGCAGACGTGCGCCGTGCGGCGGCCGCGCATCCACACGACCTCGCGTCGGCGCTCGACGTGGCAGACCTCGATGTCTCGGGCGGTCATATTGAGGATGCGTTCGAGAGGCTATTGGGATTTTTTGCCACCGCAAGCGCGGACGAGCGCGACGTGATTCGCACAAGACTTCTCCAACTTTTCGAGGTCGTCGGCGTCACGGATTTACGTGTGAATGCGGCTCGGAGTCGTCTCTCGTCGATGCTGTACTAGTTATCAGCGCGCGCTCGGGGTGCATCCAGTCGGGTGCATCCAGTCGGCGTGAACTCACTCGGGTGAACTCAATCGGGTGAACTCACTCGGGTGCACCGCGGGGGTCAGCCCCTCTCGTCACGCGAGCGAGCGGGCAGGCTGGGAGAGGTATGTGACGGACAATGGAGGCAACGTCAGTTGCGCGCGCGCCGGAAGGTGATTCCAACTCTCGGCCATTGCCACCACGGTGCCTGAGGTGCCGACACCGGAGCCACCATATGACGGCGCGTCCGAGTTGAAGATCTCCACCCATTCGCCTTCCCGCGGAAGACCCAACACAAAGTCATCGTGTCGGGTTCCTGAGAAGTTCGCGACAACCGCGAGTGCGTTACCCGCTCGGTCGTAGCGCACAAACGAGACCACGTTGTGTGGTGCGTCGCCGCCATCAATCCAGTCAAAACCGGCGGGATCGCAGTCGAGTTCACTCAACTCGGGATGCTGCAGGTAGAGGCGATTGAGGTCGTGAATCTCGAGGCCGATTCCCGCGTGCAACGGTTGGTCGTTCATCCACCAATCCAGACCACGGTCGCTTGACCATTCAGAAAGCTGACCGAATTCTTGGCCCATGAAGAGGAGCTTCTTGCCTGGATGCGCCCACATGAACGCCAGGTAGGCACGCAGGTTGGCGATTTTCTGCCAATGGTCACCCGGCATCTTCGACACGAGCGATCCCTTACCGTGCACGACCTCGTCGTGACTGATGGGCAGGATGAAATTCTCGCTGAACTGGTAATCGAACGAAAAAGTGATGTCGCGGTGGTGGTATTCCCGATACAGGGGATCGGTCTGCATGTACTCGAGCGAGTCGTGCATCCATCCCATGTTCCATTTGAAGCCAAATCCGAGTCCGCCAAATTCGGTCGCGGCCGTCACGCCACCCCAGCTTGTTGACTCTTCGGCGGCCATGATGACACCGGGGTGAGTCTTGTAGACGGTCGCATTGACCTCTTGCAGGAATGAGAGGGCCTCGAGATTTTCTCGGCCCCCGAACTGGTTGGCCTCCCACTCGCCGGCGTTGCGGCTGTAGTCGAGGTAGAGCATGCTCGCCACGGCGTCGACACGCAGCCCGTCGATGTGAAACTCCTCAATCCAATACAGAGCGTTGGCGACCAGAAAGTTTCGGACTTCGTTTCGACCGAAGTCAAAGATGTAGGTTCCCCAATCGGGGTGCTCGCCGCGTCGAGGATCCGGATGCTCATATAGCGGCTGCCCGTCGAAGCGGGCGAGCGCCCACTCATCTTTCGGAAAGTGCCCCGGTACCCAGTCGACGAGCACACCGATGCCCGCCTCGTGGAGTCGGTTGATGAGGTATTTGAGGTCATCGGGCGAGCCGAATCGCGCGGTCGGAGAGTAATACCCGGTCACTTGGTATCCCCATGACGGGCCATACGGGTGTTCGGCGAGTGGCATGAACTCGACGTGGGTGAACCCGAGGTAGTGCACGTGGCCGATAAGGTCGTCGGCCAGTTCACGGTACGAGAGCCCGGGACGCCACGAGCCGACGTGTAACTCGTAGATGGAGAGGGGAGACGCGTGGGGCTGATACCGCGCACGCGCATCCATCCACGCGTCATCGGTCCACGTGAAGGTCGAGTGGGCGACGACGGAGCTTGTGTGCGGCGGACACTCTGTCTGACGTGCCATCGGGTCGGCGTGTTCGACCCAGTTGCCCGCGTGCGTTTGAATCGCAAACTTGTAGAGCTGGCCGACGGAAAGCTCGGGGACGAAGAGTTCCCACACGCCACTCGCGCCAAGCGATCGCATGGCATGAGATTCGCCGTTCCACGAGTTGAAGTCGCCCACAACGCGAACGTTCCGCGCGTTCGGCGCCCACACAGCGAACGCAACCCCGCGCGTGGCGCCGGTCACGCCCGCGTGGTCGAGGTGCCGCGCGCCGAGTACCTCCCACAGGCGTTCGTGACGACCTTCGCGAATGAGGTGAAGATCGAGCTCACCGAGTGTGGGCGCAAATCGGTAGGGATCATCAGCGATCCACATCTGACCGTCGTCGTAGGTCGTTTCGATTGTGTAATCCTGCAAGCCCAGCGTGTGAGCGCCTTCCCAGATTCCACCGACAACGTGTGCGAGTTCGATTCGAGCTCCGGATGACAGCACTGCGACAACTTCGCGGGCGAGTGGTCGGCGCGCACGAATGACAACGACCTCATCCGCCTTCTTTTTGGGCCCTGCAACTTCGACGCGATGTTGCCCGAGCACGTCGTGTGGGTTGTAGAAGCGACCCTCGGCAACAGCCCAGAGGACGTCGGCGTCAATCTGCGGCAGCGCCCACTTGTCGACGGTCATCACAGCACCGTCGTCACGTGGAAAATGTGGGCGGGTTGAACGAACGGATCGAGTCGAACAAAGTTATCGCGTCCCCAGTCAAACGTCGCTCCCGTGATGGCGTCGGTGACGATGAATCGTGCGTCGGCCGGCATCCCCAGTCGCGTGAGGTCGAGGCGCACCGTGGTTTCGCGCACGCTGTGTGGGTCGGTGTTGACAACGACGATGAGCGAATCCGCCTCGCCCGTGCCCGTAAACGCGCCGTCGAGGTGCTTGGTATAGACGAGCACGCTCTCGTCATCCGACCAGTGCACGTCGAGGTTGCGCAGTTGTTGCAGAGCGGGATGCGCGGCCCGCAGCGCGTTGAGTTGAGTCAGGTAGGGCGCGAGCGTGGTGCCGGCTGCCGCGTGCGCATCCCAATCGCGCGGTTTGTACTCGTACTTTTCGTTGTCGATGTATTCCTCGGCGCCCGGTCGCGCCACGCACTCGAAGAGTTCGAAACCGGCGTACACGCCCCACAGCGGTGCTGCGGTCGCGGCCAGTGTGGCTCGAATCCTGAATGCCGCGGGGCCACCGAATTGCAGGTATTCGGTGAGGATGTCGGGCGTGTTGACGAACAGGTTCGGTCGATACCACGCGGCCGTGTCGTGTGAAATCGACGAGAAAAACTCCTCGAGTTCCGGCTTGGTGTTGCGCCACGTGAAATACGAATACGACTGCTGAAAACCGATCTTGGCGAGTGTCTGCATCATCGCCGGACGAGTGAACGCTTCGGCCAAGAAAACGACATCCGGTCGCTCTGCATTCACCGTGTCAATCAGCCACTCCCAGAAATCGACGGGCTTGGTGTGCGGATTGTCGACACGAAAAATGCGAATGCCCTTCGAAATCCACAGTCGCACGATGCGCAAGATTTCGTCGCGAATGCCCTGCGGGTCATTGTCGAAATTGAGCGGATAAATATCTTGGTATTTCTTCGGTGGGTTCTCCGCGTAGGCGATGGTGCCGTCGGGCAACGTGGTGAACCACTCGGGATGTTCCGTCACCCACGGGTGGTCGGGCGCTGCTTGCAGCGCGAGATCGAGAGCCACGTCGAGACCCACCTTGTTCGCGGCCTTCACAAACTTCTCAAAGTCAGCCATGGTGCCGAGGTCGGGATGCACGGCATCGTGGCCACCGTCACTCGAGCCAATCGCCCACGGTGACCCGGGATCGCCCGGCCCCGGCGTCAGCGTGTTGTTGGGCCCTTTCCGTCCGATGCGCCCGATCGGATGAATCGGTGGTAGATACAGCACGTCGAAGCCCATGTCGGCAACTGCCGGAAGGCGCTTGGTGGCACTTGCAAACGTGCCCGACTTGTAGGTGCCGTCTTTGCCGACGACAGCCCCTTCGGAACGCGGGAAAAACTCGTACCAGCTGCCGACACCCGCGTGCCGGGGTTCGACGTGCAGCGCGAACTCGCTGGAGTGCGTGACCAGGCTGGCGATTGGGCGTTCGGTCAGGGCATCGCGCACGGCTGGGTCGTGTGCCGCCGCCACGCGCAGACTCGGACTCTCGGTGTCATCACCCAGTGTTGCCACGAGTCGTGAGAAAAGTTCTCGCTCGGCGGGTGGCCGGTGTTCATCCGCGGCACCACGTTCGAAGAGTTGACGACCCTGAAGAAACACGAGATCAATGTCGATGCCAGCCGCAACTTTGATATCAGCGGCGTGGAGCCATGTCGCCGCGTCGTCTCCGAAGGCTTCGATTGCGAACGAGTAGTTTCCCGGTTCGGTGAGGTGAGCATCCGCCCACCACCGATCGGTACCGGGCGCTCGGAGGCGCATCGGGATGCGCGTGACATTGCCAGTGGGAGAGGTCAGCCGGAGTGCCGCACCGATGGCGTCGTGCCCCTCACGAAAAATCGTTGCCTCAAACGGCACGACTTCGCCGACGAAGGCTTTGGGGACCCAGGTCGTTCCGGGCAACGACGGTGACACATCCAGAATCGGAATCCGACCAATCAGCGCAGTGCCCATGCACAAAAACTAGTGCCAAATGAGGCGTTATGGGGCGGCGATGTCTGGCGCCGAGAGCGCTCGGAACAACAGGATGCTGGTCCCCCCGAGCCGGATTCTCTCGCCGGAGCGGGTGATGTCACCGATTGCCATCTCGTCAGGGGGTCGAGAGAACCAGAGCGCCTCGAAACCGGTCACGTTGTCATCGACGGGTAGGACAACGTCGACCGCATGCTCGACTCCGTGAATGATTGTGAGGATGCGGCAGGGGACACCGTCTGTCGGACTGGTCCAGGCGAGATACTGCAGTGTGCGCGCTGATGCGGTGTCCCATTCTTCCTGACTCATGGTCGCACCGAAGGCGTTGAACCACTCCATGTGGTTTGCCTGTGGCACGTTCTCGCCCGCTCGACCAAACTCCTGGGGGCGCAGGGCGGGGAGGGTGCGACGCAGAGCAATGAGCTCTCGAGTGGCGCCGTGCATGTGTTTCTGCTCATCACTCCAGTCCCAGTCGACCCAAGTCAGAGGAGAGTCGTGGCAATACGCGTTGTTGTTTCCGTGTTGTGTGCGTCCCGATTCGTCCCCCGCGGTGAGTAACGGGATGCCCGCGCTCAGCAGCAGCGTGCCCATCAAGTTGCGCATCGTCACCTGGCGTTCGTGCGTCACCTCGACGTCGTCGGTCGGACCTTCGACACCGTGGTTCCACGAGCGATTCTCGTTCGCGCCGTCGCGATTGTCTTCACCGTTGCCAATGTTGTGCTTGACATCGAAGCGCGTCAGATCGGCCAAGGTGAATCCGTCGTGAGCGGTGATGAAATT
>RFQD01000094.1 GCA_009925875.1 Microbacteriaceae bacterium
TTCGAAACGAATTCTTGACGCGTGCGTCGATTATGTCGGCATCATTAAGCCACAGGTCGCGTTTTACGAGCGGTGGGGCTCCGCCGGATATCGTGCTCTCGAAGAGCTCATATCCCATGCCCGACAGGCCGATATTGTCGTGATTGCCGATGCAAAGCGAGGCGATATTGGGTCAACAATGCAGGCGTACGCCCAAACATGGCTGAGTCCGGGAACGCCACTCGAAGCCGATGCTCTGACCGTGTCGCCGTACCTTGGCTTAGGTGCACTCGACGAGACAATGACCCTCGCTCGGGCTCACGCGAAAGGCATCTTCGTCCTCGCGGCAACGTCGAATCCCGAGGCAATCGGGATTCAGACGAGCGTCGCGACGCACGGGGAGGATGCCGGACTCACAGTGGCCCAGACCGTCGTGTCGCGCGTCCACACATCTAACATGCTGGCCCAGCAGGTTTCCGGAGGAGTAGTACTCGGTGCAACCGTCGATCTTCGCAAATTTGGAATCGAGCCTGAACTATTTCCTGGTCTTCCCGTTCTCGCGCCGGGATTCGGCTTTCAGGGTGCACACCCTCGTGACGCTCGACGGCTATTTGGCGCACTTTCGGAGCGACTCATCCTGACCGAGACTCGGAGCATTCTGGAAGCCGGTCCTGATGAGATCAGAGAAACTGTTGCAAAACGGGCTGCGATTGTGGCCGAGTCTTTGGCGTAGCGTGGCACGCGTGAACATGCCAACAGTGGATCGTGTGGCGGCATCCCGCGCAGCCGTTGCTGCGAGACGTGCCCGGGCGTCCATCAAGGCAGATCTATCGAATGGCACTCGCACGGCACTCGATGTGTTCCTCGTTGGCACAATCGACGCCGACAGCGTGGAGGCATCACTTCGCATGACCGACTTTTTACTCAGTATCCCCGCCTTGGGTGCTAAAAAAATGGAGAGTGTCCTGTCGAGCCTGAACATTTCCTCGCGCAAACGCGTCGGCGGACTCGGTCCACGTCAGCGCGCTGCCGTGCGATCTTTTCTCGAAAGTCGTGCGCGGAGTCGAGGTGAGCACTCCCGTCCTCGGGTTGTTGTTCTGGCCGGCCCCACGGCCGTCGGAAAAGGCACAATCGTCGCACGCATCTTGGAAGAGTTTCCCGAAGTACACATGTCTGTGAGCGCGACAACGCGTGCTCCGCGACCTGGGGAGATAGACGGTGTCAACTATTTTTTTGTGTCACCGGAGGAATTCGATCGCCTCATTGCCGAGAACCAACTCCTCGAATGGGCGGTTGTTCACGGAACTCAACGCTACGGAACTCCGCGTGGCCCGGTAGAAGAATCCCTCCGCACGGGGGTGAGTGTGTTGCTCGAAATTGATATTCAGGGTGCTCGACAGGTCAAGGCGCACATGCCGGAGGCGCGAACCGTCTTTCTCGAACCCCCATCCTGGGACGAGCTTGCGCGGCGTCTCGAATCGCGCGGAACGGAAACCGCTCAGGAGCGCGTTCGGCGCCTAGAAACCGCACGAGAAGAACTGGCTTCTCGCCATGAATTTGATGTTCGCGTGGTCAACGACGAGGTCGGGCTAGCCGCTCAACAGGTCGTAGACTTGATGGGTCTGACAAAGGAGCATTAGCGATGGCAAAAAACAATGAAGGAATTATCAATCCACCGATTGATGATCTGTTGTCCAAGGTCGACTCGAAGTATGCCCTCGTGATTTTTGCGGCAAAGCGTGCGCGTCAAATCAATGACTACTACTCCGACTTACACGAGGGGGCCCTGTACGACAATGTGGGACCGCTGGTGGACTCCAACATCGATGACAAGCCGCTGTCGGTTGCCCTCAGGGAAATCAATGAAGACAAGCTTGTCATTACGCCACTCTCGTCGTAGCCCTCTCGATGATGGCGTCGCAGCCGCTCCGAATCGTTGTGGGCATCAGTGGCGGTATAGCTGCCTACAAGGCCCTGAGCGTTATTCGCGGATTCGTGTCCGATGGACACGAGGTTCGGGTTGTTGCGACCGAGGCGGCGTTCGAGTTTGTGGGTCGTTCTTCGCTTGAAGCCCTCAGCAGGAATCCCGTCTCCGTTGGACTCTACGACGACGTCGCGAGTGTCACACACGTAGAACTCGGACAATCGGCCGACGTGGTCGTTGTCGCTCCGGCAACAGCGAACACGATTGCCCAGATTGCGCATGGCTTTGCCAGCAATCTGTTGGGAAATGTCCTTCTTGCCACGCGTGGAGTCGTCGTCGTTGCTCCGGCAATGCACACCGAGATGTGGGACAACGTCGCCACGCAAGAAAACGTCGCGCTATTGCGAGCGCGAGGAATCATCGTTGTGGGACCGGAACGTGGTGCTCTGACCGGAGGCGACGTCGGCATCGGACGAATGACCGAACCCGAGCAGATCATCTCGGCAACCTATGCGGCCTTATCCGCCCGAGGCGCGTCCTCCTTAAGGGGAAAACAGATTCTCATTAGTGGCGGTGGAACACGTGAGCCAATCGACCCCGTCCGGTTCATTGGGAATCGCTCGTCTGGCACGCAAGCAGTTGCGCTAGCTCGGGCTGCCCACGCACGTGGTGCTCGCGTCACGCTTGTCTACGCACATCTCGATATCGAATTGCCGAGCGGGATCGAGGCAGTGCCCGTGTCGACAGCCGAGGACATGTTGGAATGCATGATTCGTTTGGCGCCCGACCACGACGCGGTTATCATGGCCGCGGCGGTCGCCGACTACCGTGTCGATCACGTGAGTGATGCGAAGATCAAGAAATCGGCATCGGCTGGTGTGAGAACCCTCACTCTTGTCGAAACTGTAGACGTGCTTGCCAGCTTGAGCGCTCTGCCACATCGCTCCTTCACTCTGGTGGGTTTTGCAGCGGAGACAGCTCGCGGCGATGCTTTGCTTCAACTGGCCAGTGAGAAGTTCGTCCGGAAGGGATGTGACGTTCTCGTAGCGAACGAAGTCTCGTGGGATGCAGGCATCGGTACCGCAGACAATGACGTCGTGATTCTTGTTCGAAGCTCGTCGACGGGTTCGCCACCGGATGTGCTGAGAGCGAGCGGCGACAAGTTGTCGGTCGCACATCGTATTCTGGACGTACTCGTCTAACTGCCGTTCCAGACCGCTCGCGCGGGGCATGCCAGAGGTCATCACGCATCTGTAATCGATGCGTCGTCTGTGGAAGGAATTTATGAGCGGCCTGCGTTTTTTCACATCGGAGTCTGTCACTGAGGGTCATCCCGATAAGGTTTGTGACCAAGTGTCGGATGCGCTCCTCGACGCATTCCTGGAGCAAGATCGCGTTGCCCGCGTCGCTATCGAAACACTTGTCACACGTGGTCTCGTTCAAGTGGCTGGAGAAGTCACGATCGACAACGGCTACGTTGAAATTCCTGACATCGTGCGAAAGACAATTTCCGATATCGGCTACATATCGAGCGACGTCGGCTTTGATGGCCGTAGCTGCGGGGTCAACGTTGCCATTGGAGCGCAATCTGTGGAGATTGCCAACAAAGTGATTCAAGACGAGCAAGCTGCTAGTGCCACGACTGATCCGAACAAGCTTGGTGCCGGCGACCAGGGCATCATGTTCGGTTACGCGACCACCGAGTCGCCCGCGTTGATGCCGATGCCGATTTGGCTAGCTCATCGATTTAGTGAGCGGTTGGCCGATGCCCGCAAATCCGGTGAACTCACCTACCTGCGTCCTGACGGAAAGACCCAGGTGACAATCGGGTATGACGGCACGGTTCCGAGGACTGTCGACACCGTTTTGGTTTCCACCCAACACTCACCGAGCGATGTCGTCTCACTGGAGACTCTTCGCGCCGAGGTGGAAGAGGTCGTCATTCGTGATGTGCTCCGACTCGTTCCCACTATTGACACGTCGTCAACTCGCGTGCTGGTCAACCCTGTCGGGTCATTCGTGGAGGGTGGGCCTGGTTCCGACGCCGGTCTGACGGGGAGAAAAATCATCGTTGACACGTATGGAGGCGCTGCTCGACACGGGGGAGGGGCATTCAGCGGAAAAGACCCGTCGAAGGTTGATCGGTCAGCAGCGTACGCATTGCGCTGGGTTGCAAAAAACGCGGTTGCCGCCGGTTTGGCTCAGCGCATCGAAGTTCAAGTCGCGTACGCCATTGGAATCGCTGAGCCAGTGGGCTTCTATGTCGAAACGTTTGGCACGGGCGCCATCAGTGACGACAAGATTGCGCGCGCGCTGCGTGAGGTGTTTGACCTGCGTCCTGCAGCTATCATTCGAGACCTCAACCTTCTTCGACCGATCTATCAAAAAACGGCCTCGTATGGGCACTTCGGGCGAGATCTTCCGGAATTCACGTGGGAAGACACGACCGTAAAATCCGAGGAATTGCGCCGAGCAGCCAAACTCTAACCCATGGCTGAGCGAATTGCGCAGGTACTGCTGGACAGTCCGTTGCCCCAACTTGATCACTTGTTCGACTATTTCATTCCGTCGAGACTCGACGCCGACGTGGTCCTCGGTTGCCGTGTTCGAGTTCCGTTGCGAATGGGAAAGCGAGTTATCGACGGCTTTGTAGCCAATATTGTCGACCACTCAGATTTTGCAGGGTCGCTCAATGAGGTAGAAAGCGTCATCACCAGCGTTGCCGTCATGCCACAACATCTATTTGCCCTCGCGCGTCGAGTGAGCGATCGGCAGGCGGGAAGCGCAAGTGATGTGCTGAGACTTGCCATCCCCCCTCGGTACGTTCGAATCGAAAAATCGTTCTGGTCGGACGAGTCAGTGTCACAGCGTGCCGAGGCGTCCGCTCGAGTGGCGGAATTCGTCGCAGCGTACACGCCGCAGAAACATTCGGCAGGCTCGCTTTCGCAACTAAGCCCGCAGGAGTGCCGCTCCGTGCTGATGCCGGCCGGAACAAAATCCACCGAGTTTGGTGATGTTCCCTCGTGGATGCTCTCCGTCGCCGACGCGGTGGTCGAGTCGCTGGGTCGGAACGAGTCCGTAATCATTGCCGTGCCGTCCTACCGCGAGACCGACGATCTCATGCGTGCACTGACTTCCATCGGCGTAGGTGATGCGGTGGTGCGCACCGATTCGCGACAGACTGGCGGTGAGCGATACGCCGCGTATCTCAGGATTCTCGAAAACCAACCTGTTGTCGTGTTGGGCAACCGCTCGGCACTATACGCTCCCGCGTATCAACTCGGTCTCATCGTGATGTGGGATGACGGGAATTCACTGTTCAGCGAGCCACTCGCCCCCTATGCCCACGCTCGAGATGTCGCTCTTGTTGCTGCACAACTTTCCTCGGCTCGCTTGGTCTTTGCCGGTCACGTTGTGTCTCCCGACGTTGAGCGTCTTGTGGCGGTTGGTTTTTCATCCGCGCGAACGAGCGCGAAGAAGGACTACCCGAACGTCGTTCCCACGGATTCGCTCGTGTCCGATGGATCTCGTGCCCGAATCCCCAGTGTGGCGTGGGCGCATGCTCGTGCGCAGAGCCTGCTGGGACCTGTTCTGCTTCAAGTTGCGCGTGCGGGGTATGCGCCGTCTCTGGCATGTCGTCAGT
>RFQD01000095.1 GCA_009925875.1 Microbacteriaceae bacterium
GATGAGCTTCCCGAAGAGCGTCGCGCCTACTGGATCGAGCGCATTGACGAAGCGGAGAGTGCCACGCCGGCGCACTTCAGTTCCGATAACGGGTGGGTCGTTTCTGCGTTTCGCGCAGCCTGGTCGGCCGTGCATCATTCGATCACCGAACTCGGTCGCATTGACGTCGTGGATGCCCTCGAACGTGCCGTTCGTGGTGGAAACGATACCGACACCGTGGCTGCCATCGCGGGTTCGCTCATTGGCGCCGCCGCCGGGGCGGCCGTGTTCCCCGCTCGTTGGCGCACTATCTTGCACGGCTGGTCAATTGAGTCTGAGCGTGAGCTCATCGCGCTCGCACTCGCGAATGCTGAGCCGACGCGGACTCGCGAGGACCGCTGGCCGCTAGCGACGCACCTGTCTGCGAAACCCTTGGGCACGCTCGCCCGTCACCCCCACGATGACGGCGTGTGGCTCGGATCGATGGACATCCTGGACAATCTTCCTCCCGATGTGACGGCGGTGGTGTCTATTTGTCGCACGGGAACGCAACAGGTTCCCACGCAGAATTCGGCCGTCACGCGACGAGTTGAGTTCTGGCTCGTCGACGACATCGACGCCAACGTCGATGCAACGACCGTCGTGGTGGATGCCGCCGATACGGTCGCGACGTTGCGATCCGAGGGTCACGTCGTGTTTTTGCACTGTGTTGCGGCCCACTCGCGAACCCCCACGATTGCGGCCGCTTATTCTGCCCGGCATCTCGGGCACGACTGCATGACCGCACACGAAGAGATTCGTGCCGTTCTCCCGCAGCACAGTGCCTGGCGCAACCCCGACTTCATCGCACTCTTGGAGCGGCTGCCACAGAAATCGTGACCTCCGGCGTGCGATGTCAGTGGGTGCCTGTATCGTCATCCAACTGCCCACAAGGCGACTCGTTCTCAACAGCCAACCGATTGGAGAAATCATGAACAACATCACCTCGGTGCCACCGACACCCTCCGCGTCATCCGCGGTCATTCGGGAGCGCATCGCCGCAATCGGTCAGCTGGGTATCGCGTACTCCGACGACTATCTCGTGTGGCAACTCGGCGACGGCGATGGCTCGCATCCGACGAACCCGATGCGGGCTCAGCTTGCGACAAGTCTGCTCGTCGCGGAACTGCCCCACGCGGCGAGCGTTGAAGACCCGACATCCGTCGATCGCCACCTCGTGAGAGCCGCGATTGAATCGGTGCACGACCTCGATTTTGTTTCTCGAGTCATCGACGACGGGATTGACGTTGCGTGGACTGGTCGACGAACCGAGATGGGGCAGACGGCCATGACCATGTTTGCGGGCACGATGCTTCTGACTCATGCCATGATTGCGCGAAACATCACCGTAGGCTTCAACCCGCAGGGCGCCAAACACCACGCATCATCGACTGGCTCGAGCGGATTCTGTGTCTTCAACGACATGGCCTGGGCTGCACTCGAATTCGCCACGGCTGGTCTTCGCCCCCTGTATCTCGACTGGGATATTCATGCCGGCGACGGCACGCAGTCCCTGCTGTTCGACACAGAAATCCCGACGTTGAGCATTCACAACGGCGCCGCCTTTCCTTTCGACGGCATGACGCGTGACCTCACACGAGCGGGAACTCGTCACACACGGCACCACGAGGCGAACCACGCGTTCAATTGGTGCATCGAAGACACGGATGGAGATGACGCCTTTGCGTGGGCGATCGGTGAGGCGATGTCGGTCATCGATGACTATCGTCCGGATGTCATTCTGGTGGCCGCCGGTGCCGATGGCATGGGTGGCGCTAATGACCTCGGCATGCGCAACGAGTACAGCTACTCGGGATTCCAGCACGCGGCCCTTGCGGTCGCTGAGGCGGCCACGCGATGGAGCAACGGTCGCGTATTGATTGGGGGAGCGGGCGGCTATCAACCGCTCACACATACCCCGCGCGTGTGGGCGAACGTCGTCGAAACCGTGTATCTGGAGGTGAATCGATGAGTGAGCTGGACGGCCCCGAGTCGGGAAGCATTCTGCGCGATATCGACCTCATTCGGATTTACCGAATCAACCACAATCTTGCGCCCGATCATCCGTTTTGGACGAACGAGCGCATCCTCCTCGCAATTCACATAGGAATGGAGTAAACACATGAACGACAAATCCCCCACCTGGGACGCCTCACGTGAGGCACGCGAAGAACTCTGGTCGGAAATCGTGCCCGGTCTCTGGCAGGGCGGCACCGATTGGGACGATGTGGTGTGGAACACCACTCGGGAACCGAGTGCAATCACGTCGGCAGAGTTCGATCTCGTGGCGACGCTCTACGCGGATGCTAACCCGGTCGATTGGTTCGTCGAGGAGATTCGTCTCGGGATTCTCGACGGTGCCATTGACAACGTCGATCTGGATCGCGTGATTCGCGTGGTTCATCGAGTTCACGCAGCTTGGAAATCCGGTGATCGCGTTCTGGTTCGTTGCCAAGCCGGATGGAATCGGTCGGGTCTGGTGACCGCGCTCGTGCTGATTCGCGACGGGATGGATCCCCACGAGGCAATTGAGCTCATTCGTGAGCGACGGAGCAGCTCCGCCCTGTGCAATCGTGAGTTCGTCTCCTGGCTGCTCATGCACGGCGATGATGCCGTGCGCGAGCTGACGCCCACCAGTTAATTCGCTCGCACTTCGATGACGCGGAAACCCTTGTAGTGATCGCCTTTGGTCACCACGTGGGTTTCCGCGAACGTCGTTAACATCCAGCTGTAGAGCGAATCCGCGCCGAGGTGTTTGGCCACAACAAAGTACCCCTCGCCTCCGGGAGTGAGGCGCGGCATCCACCTTTCGAGCATCGCGTGGAGCTCGGCTTTTCCCACCCGAATGGGGGGATTAGACCAAATTGTCGTAAACATCACATCGTCCGGCACGGCGTCGGGCGTCGACGTTCGAACGTTGGTCAGACCGGCCCGTTCGCAATTGCGTCGTGTGAGCTCGAGTGCGCGCTCATTGACATCCACCGCCCAGACGGTGGCGTGAGGAGCATCCAGCGCCATCGTGAGAGCGAGGGGACCCCACCCGCAGCCGAGGTCGAGCATGTTGCCTGTGGCATCAGGGAGCTCGGGCACGATACGCAACAGTGCCTCGGTTCCGGCATCAACATGGTCGGGCGAAAACACGCTGCCCGCGGTGAATACGGTGAGCGCGTGACCGGCGAGCTCAATGGCGATCTCTCGTGTGACAAAGTCGCCCGCCGGAGCGGGGGAGAAATAGTGCTCAACCGGTTCGCGCGACACGTCCTACAGACTACCGAGACGACCTCGACCACTGGCAACGAGGTGAGGCCCGCCGCAGACGCGAGGTTGAAACGGGCACTCGTCCATGATGAGTACGGCGTCCGTCAGGTGCGCATCGTAGGGCGCGGTGTCACCGGCTGCGACGCCGGCGTTGCGCACCGCTTCCGCGAGGGCTCGACCGCGCTCGACCGCGTCTGTGGCATCGCTGGTGAGGGGCTCGCCCCACAGCCACTGCACGATGGCACCGTCTGCATCACCTCGGTGCACGTCGAGCGTGTAGCCGCATCCTGGCGTGGTCAGCACGTCGACGACGTGGTGTGAAAGTCCGGCCAACTCGTCACAATCCTATCTATCCCATGAATGTCCCCAAAGGAACCTATCGGATAGTAAGTGAACCGTGAGCGTCCGACACTCTCACTCGCGACAAAAAGTGATGGAGCACACGAACGTGGGCCAAGACAGGCGAGACTAGAGAAGTTCGCGGATCTCTACCTTGAGCGCATCCGCAATCGAGTACACATTTGCCAGCGTGGGTGAATATCGAGAATTTTCGATGCGGTTAATTGTTTTACGATCCACGCCGGCTTCACGTGCAAGTTGTTCTTGCGTCAGGCCACGCGATTTGCGAAATTCGCGAATTCGCGAGCCGAACTCTTCGAGACGTTCGCCGTGTGCCGCACTGCGAGATAAAGCCATGAGGATTGTCCTTGTAGTTGTGGTGCGCGCCGCTGCTTTCTAAAAGCAACGCCAACTCGGTCAGGTTCCCCGCAAACCATTCCCCATAGGTTACGTCGAATGTCCGTGAAAAACATTCTGTTTTCTACTTTTTGGCGAAAAAAGACCAGTAAAGAACCGTAACTGGGTCATATTTCACAGGCTGTTTTCAGCCGGACGGAAAATTGCAGGTCGGAAACGCTACTTGTTGTCGACACCCACGTGCAGGTTCCATGCACCATCGGAACTAACAACGAGCACGAGCGGTCCGGCGGGGAAGTCAACCTGCCCAGTCCAAAGTCCCGTCTGCGTGGTCACAACATTCGCGACGGGCTTGTTGCCGGCGTAGGTCGTGAGCGTGAATGCGCCGCTGGTGAGCGACTGAACAGTCATCGGTCCGGCCTCGCCACCGTACAAGAGAACGTCATCCGAATTTCCCGCACCGATCTCCATGGATGCGCTGGCAATGGGCGCGAATTCGATGCTCCAGTTTCCACTCGACGTGATGAGGATGGTCGTCGGCGTCGAGCCGAGCTGTGATGTCAAACCGTACGCCACGGTGCCCTGGTAATCACCCATGACGTCAATGAGCGTGCTCATCGGCTTGCCGAACTGGTTGTAGACCTCGACCTGGAATTCCTGGTCATCGGCACCGTTATTGGTCACCGTGAGCAAAGCACCCTTGACGCCAACCGGAACGGCGACGTGCGAGTCACCCGTGCCGGCGGCCGTGAGCGGCGAGAAGGTGCCATACAGCGACGTGGCCCAGGCAACCGTGGGGTTCGTCGTCGGGCTGGGGCTCGGGCTGGGGCTCGACGATCCCGACGGCTTCGTCGTGGGACTCGGCGTCACAGTCGGCGTGGGTGACGGCGTCGGCGTCACAGTCGGCGTGGCCGTCGACGTGCGTGTCGGGCTCTGCGTGGGAGAAACGGTTGGCTTGGAGTCCGTCGGAGAAGGAGCGGGTGCGTTGTTGTTCGCAATGACGAGAACAATCACGACCGCAACAACGGCAATTCCCGCAATGATCGCGGTGACAATCCACGCCACGCGCGCGCTTCGCGAACCTCGGTCCGTAGAGTAATTCGACATTTCATCTCCCAGCCGGTGTAGAAAAAACTTTCACTTGATTGTACGCGGAATACGCGACCGCACTGCACGTTACCCTTAGCGAGATGATGAGTGAACACGAGCCCAGTGCAATCGACCGAATTCTGGCTCGCGCGAAACGTGAGGACACATCGGCCGCACTGTCGGTGTTTTCCGATGGCAAACGCGCGCAGGCTCTCGATGCCACCGGCCCTCTTCCGACCGTGTCTCAATCCGATGACTTTGACGGGGTTCAACAGGATCTTGCTGACCGGGCGTCCCTTCGACGAGTCGCCGGTCTCTCCACCGAACTCGAAGATGTCACGGAGGTGGAATACCGCCAATTGCGACTTGAGAAGGTCGTTCTCATCGGCGTGTACCCGCAGGGTTCGCAAGAAGAGGCCGAGAATTC
>RFQD01000096.1 GCA_009925875.1 Microbacteriaceae bacterium
CACGGCCACGGTCACCCCGCGAAAGAAGGTGACCCGTGGCTCGCGCTAACCGGTATGACGAACGCTGGGATACCCCGAAGGGTTTGAGCCCGCTGTCTCGGGCTCCCGGCCGGCGTGACACCTTTGGTCGTTTCACCGAGTCCATCGCGCGCGCCATGGGCACGCCGTGGTTTCTGCTCGGACTCACGATTTTCGCCGCAGTGTGGATGCTCTTCAACACCTTTGCACCCGAGGGCTGGCGCTTCGACTCCGCTGTGATTGGGTTTACTGCGCTGACTCTCATTCTGTCGTTGCAGGCTTCCTACGCGGCTCCGATGATTCTGCTCGCGCAGAATCGACAGGATGACCGTGATCGGGTGCAATTCGAGCAGGACCGAATTCGCGCCGAGCGCAATCTCGCTGACACCGAATATTTGGCGCGCGAGATCGTGGCCTTGCGACTGGCCATGAATGACATGGCCAGCAAGGAGTTCATCCGACAAGAGCTGCGAGCACTCCTCGATGAACTCGACGCCGAAAAGAAGCCAGGGGCCCGGGCGTCGACGCGTTCGACGCAACGCACAACGCAGCGCCCTGCGCCCCGTGCGACGCCCCGATCAAGCTGACGTCGTGACCATTGCACTTCTTACCGACCGCGTGCGGGCGGCCGCGGGCACGGTCATTGACCCGGAACTGCGCCGACCCCTGAGCGACCTCGGCATGATTGGTTCGGTCGTGGCCGACAATCACGGTGCCGTGAAACTCGAGATTACGCTCACGGTGGTTGGTTGTCCGGCTGCGGCCACGATCGAGCGGGATGTGCGCGCGGCCGTTGGCGCCGTGGACGGTGTCACCCGCGTTGACGTCACGATGGGCGTCATGACGGATGCCCAGCGCCTCGCGCTACGTGAATCCTTGCGTCCCGGCGCAACGCGGAGCAACCCCTTCGGTCCGGGAACGCTCACGCGCGTCATCGCGGTGGCCAGTGGAAAGGGCGGCGTGGGTAAATCATCCATCACGGTTAATCTGGCCGCCGAATTGGCGCGTCGGGGGTTCGCGGTGGGTGTGATCGATGCCGATGTCTATGGCTTCAGTGTGCCGGCACTCGTGGGACTCGCCCCCGAAGGTGTTTCGGTGCGACCGATTCGGATTGACGACATGATTGTGCCACCGGTCGCACACGACATGAAGGTGCTGTCGATTGGGATGTTTGTCGAAGATCACGACGTCGCAGTGGCCTGGCGTGGGCCCATGTTGCAGCGCACGATAAGCCAATTCCTCACGGATGCGTGGTTTGGCGCATTGGACTTCCTTGTGCTCGACCTGCCACCTGGCACGGGTGACGTGTCGATTACCGTGGGTCAGTTGTTACCCAACGCGGAGATCATTGTGGTGACGACGCCGCAACCTTCGGCCAGCGACGTGGCTGTGCGCGCCGGTTCTCTCGCACGCCAGCTCAATCACCACATCATCGGTGTCGTGGAGAACATGGCCGAGCGTGTGCTCGATGACGGCACAACGATGTCACTCTTCGGCTCGGGCGGCGGTGAACGTACCGCCGCAAAGTTGGGAACGTCGGTCATCGCGACCGTTCCACTGAGCACGACGCTGCGAATGGATGCGGATGCCGGCATCCCCGTCGTTCTCGCGCACCCGGGTGACCCCGCGTCGCTCGCGTTGGGGCAGCTCGCCGACGCGGTGGTGCGACGGCCGAATCGACTAGGTGGACTCTCCGTCGAACGGAGTGGCGGCTGACACGTTGCGTGCGGCGGCCGAGACGCTCGACCCCGAGACGCTCGACCCCGAGGCGCGGACGGGGGGCTTGTCGGCTGCGCTGGGGGACGACGTCGACGAGTCTTCGAGGAGTGCTTCGCGAATGATGCGACGCGGATCGTACTGTCGCGGGTCGAGTTTCTTCCAGTCGATGTCGTCGTAGTCCGGTCCGAGTTCCTCTTGCACGCGGGACTTGGCTCCATTCGCAAAGTCACGCAGCGCGCGAACGAAGCGCGCGAAGCCGGCGGCGGCGGCCGGCAATCGGTCGGGTCCCACCACGAGCACGGCGATGAGACCGATGAGCAGCAACTTCTCGAAGGTCAAACCGAACACCCTACGAGAATACTCGCGAGTGCACGCACTCTTTGCCCGTAGGCTGAAGCCCGGGAGGGATGGTTCGTGAGTAAGCACGATGTGAACTGGATGTACGCGGAGGACTTCGCGGTCGAGACTCCACCCATTCAGCGCGCTCGTGAACTGTCCCAAGAGTACGGCGTCGACGCGATTAGCCCGGCTGTGGGTGCGCAAATGGCCGTCCTCGCGGCCAGCATGAACGCGGGTTCGATCATCGAAATTGGTACGGGACTCGGCGTGAGTGGCCTCTGGTTGCTGCGCGGTGCTCCCGGGGCGCAGTTCACGTCCATCGATTCCGAGTACGAGTATCACGAGCACGCGAATGCGCTGTTTGCTGAGGCGGGAATCGACCACACGCACGTGCGACTCATCACGGGATCCGCGTCGACGATTTTGCCACGGATGAATGAAAACTCGTATGACATGGTGGTCATTGATGCCGATCCGCTTCTCTTGCTCGAAAACGTCGAGCATGCGTTGCGCTTGGTTCGAGTGGGCGGACTCATTCTGCTTCCCCGCGCGCTCTGGCACGGTGAGGTAGCGGATCCGACGGCCCGCGGGCACATCCCCACCGCGTTTCGTTCCGTGATGACGCTCATCTCAGAATCTGACGCGGTGTTGGCGTCGCTGTCTCCTGCGGGTGATGGCCTGCTTCAACTCGTACGTGTTACGTGATCGAGAGAGTCACCCGAACATAAAGAAAAGCCCCACGCGATGCGGGGCTTTTCTCAATGAGTCAATCGCGTGGAGAAACCTACGCGGCCGGGACAACTCCCGACAGAACTTGGTGCAGTTCTTTTGCCTCGGCGTCGTTGACAGAAACAACCAACCGTCCGCCGCCCTCCAAGGGCACTCGAACGATGATGAGACGACCTTCCTTGACCGCCTCCATTGGACCGTCACCGGTTCTCGGCTTCATAGCCGCCATTACGCCACCTCTTTCTCGCAAAGCGTCCTCCTATTATCCCATGACACTCCTCGTCGAAAAACCACGAGAAGGTGAGCGAAGGCCCGTTTACGGGGGTGTCCAGTCGTAGTCGGCCACCGCCCACGCCGCACCAATCCATAAGAACTGACCGACGACGAACAGTGCGACGAGGAACGTTCTATAGAGGCGGGATGGTGGTGCCGCCAGTATTCCTAGTCCGGGGAAAAGTGGGGCAAGAATGCGGAAGGTGCTCGACTGCGGAAAGAAGACCGCAAAGATGTAGAGGCCGTAACTCAGACACCACAGCCGAATGTCGGTCCCGAGTCGACGTGCCGCCGGGAGGAGCAGCAACAAGATGCTCAAGAAAATGACCCCGCCGAGTGCCACATAGGCCCACACTTCGGGCATGTTCCACTGCATCTGCGCCCACCACCGGGCTCCAAGAATCCACGGTGTGAGGGGCACGAGTTCGATGTAGCCCACATAAGAGGATCGCCACGCGAGTTCCGTCTCTAGGTAGGCGTTGGGCACGCCCGTCACGATGCCCGCGATGAGCGGCCACGCGAATCCCGCCACGACGAGCCACGCTGCCGTCACGGCAGCCCAGATTCGCTCGTTTCCAGGAAACGGCGTGCGTGCGCGTTGCACAAAGCGAATCACGAAATGCGCACCCACGGTGAGCGCGAGTGCCAAGGCACCGGGTCGAGTAAACGCCAACAGGGTTCCCGATGCCATCACGAGTGCGTAGCGATGCTGGGTCAGGTAGTAGAGCGACACGACGATAAGGAGCATTTGAACAGACTCGGCATAGGCCAACTGCAAGAGCGGGGCCGTGGGAGCCACGCTAAAGAGCACGACCGTGAAGAGAGCTTGGCTTGCGGGCGCATAGAGCGCAATCAACCGAAACAAGAACAATGACGTCGCCACACCGGCCGCCAGTGAAATGACCACACCGGCCGCGTTCCAATCAAATCCGACAGTCATCAGTAGTCGGGCGAGCACCGGAAAAAGTGGGAGAAAAGCCCACTGGTTTTCGCTCACGTGACCGTCGTCGGTGCGCGGAAGTTCACTGGGATAACCTGACACGGCGATGATGTTGTACCAGCGACCATCCCACAGCGACGAAAAATCCGCGAGCGACGGCGCAGCCCCGGTCCATGGGTTCTCCGCTTGATTCTGCGCGTAAATGAGAAGAAAGACGGTACTCAGTGCGCGACCGATTGCCCAGACAAGCAGTACGGCCCCCCACCACGGCAGACCCCAGACACGCGTGCCCGCCAACGATTTAGCGCGAGAGCCAACCACGCAGAATCCTCTCAACGGTGAGAATCTGATCGACCGCGACGTGCTCGTCATCCGCGTGAGCCAACGAGGGATCGCCAGGTCCAAAATTCACGGCCGGGATGCCCATCTCCGAAAGTCGCGCAACATCGGTCCAACCATATTTGGGTGCCGCCGGTGCCCCCACCGCGTCGCAAAAGTCGCGCGCAAGTTGAGCATCGAGCCCGGGTCGAGCCCCCGGTGCCGCATCCGTGACCGTGACCTCAAATTCGCCAAAAAATTTCTCGAGAAACTCGCGCGCCTGGTCCACCGTGGTCGCCGGCGCGAAGCGGTAATTCACGCTCAGCACCGCGTCATCGGGAATCACGTTTCCGGCAACACCGCCCGACACGGCGACTGCGCTCAGGCTTTCGCGATAGTCGAGACCGTCCACCGTCACCGTAGTGGCAGCAAAATCGGACAGGCGTGTCAGGGCCACGCCCAACTTGTGTATGGCGTTGTCGCCCTTCCAGGCGCGGGCACTGTGTGCTCGCGTGCCCCGTGCCCGAACATCCACTCGCATCGTGCCGTTGCACCCGCCCTCGACGACCGCGTTCGTCGGCTCACACAGAATGCCAAAATCAGCGTCGAAAATCTCTGGGCGATGACGCGCGAGACGCCCGAGCCCATTGAGCGATGACTCAACCTCCTCGTGATCGTAGAAGACCCACGTCACGTCCACGTGCGGGTCACTCAGCTGCGTCGCCAGTTTCAGCGCGACGGCGATTCCCGACTTCATGTCGACGGTGCCGCGACCGACAAGGACCTCGATGCCATCGCGACGCTCGCGCCGCACGGGAAGGTTCGCGTTCACGGGCACGGTGTCAATGTGACCGGCAATGAGCACACGCTGGGCACGACCGAATTCGGTGCGCGCAACGAGGGCATCACCGTCTCGGAACACGTGCAAATGAGGCGTATCGCGTAACACGCGTTCTATTGCGTCGGCCAACACAGTCTCGTTGCCCGAGACGGACTCGATGTCACACACCGCTTGGGCAATCGTCGCCGCATCACGCGAAACATCGAGCTCGGGTGCGGACATGGGTCAAGTTTAGGGGCGGGTAACCTGTATGACATGAGCGCGC
>RFQD01000097.1 GCA_009925875.1 Microbacteriaceae bacterium
CGCGGCGACCATGACGCGTTTGACGATGTGCCCTTTGATATCGAGTCCGAGAATCGCCTTCGCGGCCTCCTCGGCCTCGTCAGCGTTTTTGGCGACTTTGACGCCACCGGCCTTGCCTCGACCGCCGATTTTGACCTGCGCCTTGACGACGACAACGCCACCAAGTTTTTCCGCCGCCGCGCGTGCTTCCGCCGGCGTGTCCGCAATGATTCCCGCAAGCACGGGAACCCCGTAACTCTCAAAGAGGTCGCGGGCTTGATATTCGTATAAATCCACGTGGGTTCCCTTACAAAGTATCTTGATGTCGAGATAGTTGCTCCGATAACTTTACTGCGTTTACGCACGGCTGTGGTTTGCTTGGAGCTATGGCTCAACATGACTTCGAACCGCACGATCTGGCTTTCGCTTCGAAACTCAACTGGCTTCGCGCGGGGGTTCTGGGGGCAAATGACGGCATTGTCTCCGTCGCGGCCCTCTTGGTCGGCGTTGCCGCCGCAACCACCGACTCGGTGGCAATTCTGATTGCCGGAATTGCCAGCGTCGCGGCGGGCGCGACGTCCATGGCTCTCGGCGAATACGTCTCGGTCAGCAGTCAGCGCGACAGCGAACGAGCGCTCATCAACAAAGAACGCAGAGAACTCGAAGAGATGCCCGATGAAGAGTTCGAAGAACTTGTGCTCATCTACCAGGCGAAAGGCTTGACTCCCAAAACCGCGCGAGCGGTGGCCACCGAGCTCACCGAACATGATGTGCTCCGAGCACACCTCGAAGCGGAACTCCACATCTCGGAAGACCAACTGACGAACCCCTGGCATGCCGCGATGTCGTCGGCAATATCGTTTCTCGTCGGTGCCGCCCTGCCGCTCGCGACAGTGCTACTCTCACCCGTCGAGTGGCGCATCCCGGCGACCGTCGTCGCTTCACTCGTGGCACTTGCCATCACCGGTGGCGTGGGTGCCTACATTGGGGGAAGCCCGATTCCGCGTTCCATTGCGCGCGTGACACTCGGTGGTGCCGTCGCGCTGGCCATTACCTACGGCATCGGGACGGCGTTCGGGGTCGCGGCCTAGTTTCCGGCAGCAGTGCCATCCGGTCTGCGGACTCTCTAGATTTTCTCAATCGGTGCAACTTTGATGAGCAACTTTTTTGCTCCGGAACGGTCAAACGTGCAGTGCGCGACGCGCTTTGCTCCCTCACCGGTCACCTGATTCACCGTCCCGTCACCAAAGTCCGCGTGATGGATTCGATCTCCGGCAACCAACTCCAAGTCGCCGTTGTCCCGCATCTTGTTGGTGACGCGATTAGCCCATTCCGTTTTGGGACGCTCCGGAAGGGCATCCGGTTCCCGCCACCGCGACGTCGCACCGGAACCACTCGCGCCCAGCGGGCGCGGAACGCCACCGAGCCCCAACTGGTTTTCACGCCACTCGATCAGTTCGGCGGGAATCTCTTGCAAGTAGCGCGAAGGCATCGCGAGGTTCGATTGACCAAACAACGCGCGCTGCATGGCGAGCGACAGGTGCAAGTGTTTGCGGGCCCGCGTGATTCCCACGTAGAACAGGCGTCGCTCTTCCGCCTCGCCGCCGGGTTCCATCGCGGCCATACGGTGCGGCAGAAGTTCTTCTTCGATGCCCGTGATGAACACCGCGTCGTACTCGAGGCCCTTCGCCGTGTGTAGTGTCATCAAGCTCACCGATCCGCTCGAGTCGTCGATCTCATCTGCGGCTGCCACGAGTGAGACCTCGGTGAGAAAGTCGATGAGGGTGCCCTCGGGATTGTTCTTGTCGAACTCTTTTGTCACCGCGAGAAGTTCTTCGACGTTTTCGGCGCGGGCCTCATCTTGCGCATCGCGCGTGGAACGCAGAGCGACGACGTAGCCCGTGCGCTCGAGGATCATCGTGAGCAGATCGCCCACCTTGCCCGCGACGGCCGTCGCTTCGCACTCGCTGAGGAGCGCATCCAGCTCTCGAATCGCACCCGAGACCTTGGGGCCAAGCCCGAGACCGTCGGCAAACTTCAGTGACTCCCGCAGAGTGATGCCGTTTTGGTCTGCAAACGACTGCAGTTGCGCTTCGGTGGCCGGCCCGATGCCGCGTTTCGGTGCATTCAGGATGCGTCGAGTCGCGAGTGAATCGTTGGGGTTTGCGACGGTGACGAGATACCCCATCACGTCTTTAATTTCGGCACGCTCGTAGAATTTCGTGCCCCCGAGAATCCGATACGGCACGGCCGAGCGGATGAAGATCTCTTCGAGCGCACGGGTTTGCGAATTGGTGCGATAGAAAATGGCGATGTCGTTGTAGGCCAGGCCTTGTGCGTGTAGTGACGAAATCTCGTCGACGACGAACTGTGCCTCGTCGTGCGCCGAGTATCCCGTGAAGCCCACGATTTTGGCTCCGTCACCGACATCCGTCCAGAGTTTTTTGTCTTGACGATTGAAGTTATTACCGATGACAGCGTTCGCGGCCGACAGGATGTTCTGCGTCGAACGGTAGTTCTGCTCCAGCATCACCACGTGCGCACCCGGAAAGTCACGCTCGAACTCGGCGATGTTGCGAATGTCAGCGCCGCGAAACGCATAGATCGATTGGTCGGAGTCACCGACAACCGTCAGCGACGCCCCAGGAAGTCCGTCATGCGTTTCACGTGTGAGTTCGTGAATGAGTGCGTATTGGGCGTGATTCGTGTCCTGGTACTCGTCGACCAAGATGTGCCGAAACTTCTTGCGATACACATCGGCGACATGCGGAAAGGCACGAAACAAAAACACGGTCTGTGCGATGAGATCATCGAAGTCAAAGGCGTTGGCCGATTGCAACGTGCGCGTATATTCGCGAAAAACGCTCAGAAATGCTGCCTCATTGCGGTCGTCCGCGTTGATTGACCGGGCATACGATTCCACATCCGTGAGCTCGTTCTTCAAACGCGAAATCTTCCCCGCTACGCCCGACACGGTCAGACCGAACGACTCGGCATCGAACTCTTTAATGATGCGCTTGATGAGCGTGCGCGAATCGTGAGAGTCGTAGATCGTGAAGCTCTTCGTGAACCCGAAGTTCTCGGCTTCCCGACGCAGGATGCGCACACACGACGAGTGGAATGTCGAAATCCACATCCCCTCAGTCGCGGCGCCGAGGAGTGTCTCGGCTCGCTCGCGCATTTCCGCCGCCGCCTTGTTCGTGAAGGTAATCGCGAGAATCTGGCTCGGCCAGGCCTCGGAGTTGCGCACGAGACTCGCGATGCGATGAGTCAACACTCGGGTCTTACCCGAACCGGCGCCGGCAACAATCAATAACGCCGGCCCCCGGTATTGCACTGCTTCTGCCTGCTGCGGATTCAACCCGGTCAACAACGGGTCGTTGGGCATCAGCATGGTCATAGCCGAGCCAGTCTATCTTTGGGGCACCGACTACAGCCCGTCGCGCACGGCAATGGCGAGATCGGGATGATCGGCAAACACCGCATCCACATTCGTCTGCATCACGGCAGACCACGCAGTCGCGTAGTCACCCCACGCGGACGAGTCCGTGCCCTGACGAAACGGCAGCGGCAGGAACTCGTTCTCGGGTCGAAGCGTCCACGCGAACACCTGGAGTCCGAGAGAGTGGGCGCGACGCACGAGTTGAATACCTCGGGAGATGTCGCCCGTGCGGGGGTCGATCAAGAACCGCGCATCCACGCTGATGGCCGTCATGCGACCCATGAACGCTTCGAGGCCCGCTTCTGAGAGCTCGTCGCCATAGCTCAACGGGGGCACCCCCTCGGTCGCCGCCCACAGGAGTTCATCAAACGCCGTTGCCTCATGCTCGAGCAAATACGCGTGCTGCGCGCCGAGTCCAGCATCCCGCATGCGCACCAAGATGGTCTTTTCGAAACTCTCGAGTACGAGTCGCTCGTCATCGAGCGCCCACCCCGCAGCGCGCAGGTCACGGGCGAGAAGAGAATCGAGACGAAGTCCCTCCTCATCGAAGTAGGTGGCATGTTTCAATTCGATGCACAGCGAGACGGGTCGCGACGCGGAGTCGACGATGTGCAACAAGTCGGTCAAGCGCAACAATTCACATTGGCCGTCGAATGCACGGCTTTCCAGTCGCGACTGTGGCAACCGCTCTCGGCAGCGCAGAGTGGACAGCTCGTTCCACGTGAAATCTTCCGTGAACCATCCGTCGAGGGGCTGGTTGTCCACGATCTTAACCGTGCGCCGGTCGGCAAATTCGGGGTGGTCGGCGACATCGGTTGTGCCAGAAATTTCATTTTCATGACGGATGACCAGCACACCGTCACTCGTCGCCACAACATCCGGCTCGAGCATGTCGGCCCCGTGCTCTATCGCAAGCTCGTACGCGGCTCCCGAGTGTTCCGGGCGATACCCACACGCGCCTCGATGGGCAATCACGAGGGGCTTGTGCGTCACGTGTCACACTGTAGTGCGACGGACATTCAAATCGCACTCTCAGGGTTCGCGCGGAGCTTCTTCTCTAAACTGTCAGCAAACGTTTTGACGTTTGTTTCGACCACGAATGCATCACCATCCCAACGAAAGGCTGCACCCGGAAATGGCGAACCCCGCATATTCCCGCAACAAAGGCTTCACGACCCCTCCGCGCGAGATGAGCGCCGAAGAACTTCAGGCGATGTACAACGCGCCCGCCGCCACCGCGAGCACGCGGAGCGCCGCTCCCGCGACTCCCGTTACCGCGACGAATGGTGCCGGCGCAAACGACGTGACCGGTCCCGCGATGACCATCGAAGGCACCATGGCAAAGACGTTCGGTCTTTTCGCCCTGCTCGTCGCCGGTGCCGTAGGTTCATGGATGCTCACCACTGTCAACCCGGCCGCCGGCATGATGGCCATGATTGTGGGCGGACTCGTGGGATTCATTCTCGCCATGGTGTCCATCTTCAAGCGCGAGCCGTCGGCACCCCTCGTCTTGCTCTACGCACTCGCACAAGGCGTATTCCTCGGTGCCATTTCGCGCATCTTTGAGGCGCAATGGAACGGCATCGTGCTGCAAGCGGTTTTGGCCACACTCGCGGTGGTCGGTGTGACGCTCGCACTCTTTGCCAGTGGCAAAATCCGTGCCTCCGCCAAGGGAACCAAGGTTTTCTTGATCGCCATGGTTGGCTATCTTGTCTTCAGCCTCGTCAACGTGGTGCTCATGTCGTTCAACGTCATCACGAACCCATGGGGAATCGGCGGCATCGAAATCTTCGGCATCCCGCTCGGTCTCATCATCGGCGTGTTTGCCGTGTTACTGGGCGCCTACTCGCTCGTTCTCGACTTCGAGTTCATCCGCAACGGCGTTGCCAACCGCATGCCGGCGAAATACGAGTGGACGGGTGGCTTCGGAATCATGGTGACGGTCATCTGGCTGTACACCGAGATTCTGCGCATGCT
>RFQD01000098.1 GCA_009925875.1 Microbacteriaceae bacterium
GCGCAACGCCGAAGTAGACGCCTAGGGCATCGGGTGCAATTTTCATGCCCGCCATTCCATTCGCTGAAGCTCCCTGGGGTCGAACAGCGCTCGACGGGAATCGAAGTAATTGAGCGTCGGATGAAACGAACACGAGGTCTTCGCCGTCACTCACCACACCCCCGCCGATCACCTGATCTCCATCTCGCAAAGCGATGATCTGGGCTCCCGATTTCGGTGGAAGAGCATCGAGAGAAAGTCGTTTGACGATTCCCTCGCGCGTACCGAGGGCAATGGTCGCGTCACCCGCAAGGGGAACGAGGAAACAAATGCGTTCCCCAGGCGCCAAGTCGAGATAGTCCTCGGCACGCACCCCGCCATTGAGCGCGACAGCACTCGCTGGCGCGCCGGGTAGCGTCTCGGGCGAGACGTGCACGAGTCGTCCGCGCGAGGTTACGCCGCCGAGGGTCTGGCGCCGTGAGCCAGCGACGGAGGAGATAATCGCGTCATGGACAGACCGATGGGGGGATGTGAGGGGAGAAGAATCAGGAGAATCGAGGTCGATGCGCACCAGACGCTGCGTCGCGCTGAGCGCAACACGACAGGGTGTATCGGCCATCTCAAGTGCAACGGGCGATTTAGCGGCAGTCCGAGCGGTCGACACATCAACCGTCGATGTGCTGAGCACAGTTCGCCGGGGTGTACCGAGGATCCGAGCAGTATCATCCAGTTCCGCGGATACGACCTCGATCAGTCGCTGCGAGTTATCGATGATTTCTGCTAATTCGGAGATTTCCCTGTGTAGCGCCTCGGCTTCGCGTTCCAACTCGATTCGGCTGAACTTTGTGAGCCGCCGAAGCCGAAGTTCGAGAATGTATTCGGCTTGCGCATCCGTCAGGCTCATCGTCTCTTGCAGGACAGCCTTAGCCGATTCGGCGTCGTCGCTAGACCGAATGATGGCAATGACCTGATCGATATCTGCGATGGCTACGAGGAGCCCTTCGACTAGGTGAAGGCGATCCTTGCGTTTTGCGTGTCGAAAACGTGAGCGCCGAAAAACGACTTCCTTGCGGTGGGCGACGTAGACCTCGAGGAGTTCCCGAAGGCCGAGGGTCTGTGGCCCGCCGTCGACGAGTGCCACATTGTTGATGCTGAATGTGTCTTCGAGCGGCGTAAGCCGAAAAAGAGTCTCGAGCACAGCCTCGGCATCGAATCCGGTCTTGATTTCAATGACGAGTTTGAGTCCGTGGTGTCGGTCTGTGAGGTCAACGACGTTGGAGATGCCAGAAATTTTCTTTGAATTTACGCCGTCCTTGATTTTGTCAATGACCTTTTCAGGTCCGACCATGTAGGGCAACTCCGTTACGACGATGCCGACCTTTCGCGCCGAGACGTTCTCGACCGTTGCGCGGGCTCGCGTTCGAAAGCTGCCACGCCCCGTGGCATACGCCTCTCGGATTCCATCGAGCCCCATGATGATGCCCCCCGTGGGCAAATCAGGACCGGGCACGAATGCGATGAGTTCATCAAGCGTAGCTTCAGGGTTTGCGAGCAGGTGGCGCGCGGCATTGACGACTTCGATGAGGTTGTGCGGGGCCATATTTGTCGCCATACCGACGGCGATTCCCGACGCACCGTTGACGAGCAAGTTGGGATAGGCGCTGGGGAGCACTTCGGGCTGCATGATTTGGTTGTCGTAATTCGGCACGAAGTCAACCACGTCCTCGTCAAGGTCCGCCGTCAAAGCGAGGGATGCCGGAGTCAAACGGGCCTCGGTATATCGCGAGGCGGCCGGCCCGTCATCCAGCGACCCAAAATTTCCGTGACCGTCGATGAGGGGGAGTCGCAGATTGAAATCTTGAGCAAGTCGCACGAGTGCGTCATAAATTGACGCATCGCCATGTGGATGAAGTTTTCCCATGACTTCTCCGACGACGCGAGCGGACTTAACGTGACCCTTTTCGGGCCGGAGTCCCATCTCGTTCATCTGGAACAGAATGCGTCGCTGAACTGGTTTGAGACCATCCCGTGCATCGGGTAGAGCTCGGGCGTAAATAACGGAGTACGCGTATTCGAGAAACGACTGCTGCATTTCTGACGCAACGTCGATGTCTTCGATTCGTTCGGCGGGAGTCAGAGGATCTGTCGTCGAAGCCATACTCACGTCGCCTTTGGGATTGTGTTTATACCTGTCGCCCGCTCAGCAGTGAAGCTCTATGGAAGACTGGCGAGGATGTCCCTTATGTTACCGACCGCGGAAGACGACGCCGTCTGCCTCACCGATGTGTTAGTAAGTTGCCTGGCAGCAGTCGGTATCCCGCGTGTGGAAAATCGTGCGGGGATTCCCCCATCGGGATCGGTTGTGCTTGTCGTTGTCGATGGACTGGGCTCCCACAATCTCGCGCGCGCTCACGGTCATGCCCGGTTCCTGAACAGTTCCCACCATCTCAGGTCTGACATCTTGACTGTCTTTCCATCCACAACCGCGAGCGCCTTGGCGAGCCTGATGACCGGTGTCGAGCCTGTACAGCACGGAATTGTCGGCTATCGAATTCGCGATCCGAAGACTGGTCGGGTTTTCAATCAGCTCGGTGAACTTCATCAGGCTCCGCCACAGTGGATGCGGGTTCCCACACTTGCGGAACGAATCGGAAGCGTCGCCGACATCCACATTGTCGGACGCAGCAAATTCGCGCAGTCGCCTCTTACCTCGATGATTTACGCGGGTGCCACCTACACGTCGGCTGAGAGTTTCTCTGAGCGTTTTCACGTTGCGGCTTCACTCGCTCAGCAACGGGGACGCGTCATCGTGGTCTACGTTTCGGAGCTCGACAGCCTCGCGCACACGTTCGGTGTTGACTCGTCAGAGTGGATTGCCGAGTTGGAAGAGCTGGATTCGTGCGTTCGGGATGCGCGATCGCACATGCCCGATGGCGCGCGCATCGTGATTACAGCCGACCATGGCGTGATCGATGTGCCGGCATCCCAACACTCCATTTTCACAAACCGGGACCTCGTTGCGGGAGTCTCTGACATCGGGGGAGAGCCACGCTGTTTGCAACTTTTTCTCGATGAGGGTGCTGACGTTGCCCGAATTGTTGCGGCGTGGTCGTCGTTTGTGGGCGAGAGCGCCGACGTGATGACCCGTGACCACGCTCTTGCTTACGGACTCTTTCGAAAGGCGGGCAATCTCGACCCATCTATTCTCGAACGAATAGGAGAGGTTCTTGTTCTCGCTCGCACGGATACCGTCTTTTACGACGGAAACGCTGCCAACACTCGGGCGCAACGAATGATCGGGCAACATGGAGCTTGCTCACGCAGCGAGATGACCATCCCACTCATCGTCGTTAATTAATCTCGTCGGCCGGCTTTCCGAAGACGATGTTGTCCCACGCCGGCAACGTGGGTCGAGACTTTCGAGCACGGCGCTGTTTGCCTGTTTCGGTGAGGGGCTCGCCCTCCATCGTCGCAGTATCGACAGTGACCTCGAGAACTTCTGTTACCTCAATGGCCACCGCGTGAACCATGTCATCGGTTACGGGATTCGCTACTACCTGCTCGGGCACCAGGGTCGATTCCACCCGTCCATCCGTGAGCCAACTCGGGGCCACATCGCGCTGTTGGCGTCTCTTCCGCAATGCCTCTAGTAGGTCCGCAGTGGGAGTCGAAGCGCGTTCCTCGTTGTCAGATTCGGCGAGTGCGGAAAGAGCCGGTGGCACCATCTCGTCTCGCGCAGGAGCTTCCGGGCTCGGACTGTGAACAGCGGCGACCTGAGCTGACTCGTCCGTCTTCGTACCTGACGTTGACACTGTCGTTCCGACCGAGGGGCCGGAAATGATGTTGATTGCGCCGGTCTTGATCGATTCAGATACTTGCGAGAATACGGGCGACGTGGGGATTCTGCGGCTGTGCGCACCAGAATCATTTGTCGTCGGTATGGCTCCGGTCATCACGTCGACCGCCCGCAATCGTGGGACGAGCCCCGAATCGAGTTCACCGTGCTGAGACAAGGTCGACGCATCCGAGTTGAGAGGAACGAGGGATCCGCGACGCAAATCAAAGCTCCACCGGGCATCGTGGTCGATACCTTTGGCAGCAAACTCCACCTTGATAATCCAGCCGTCCGCGGGATCCTTCCAGCTGGCCCAGCGCTGTTCGGAGGCGGCCAGTGTTTCGAGTCGGCGCCTCACGTGAACGCCAAATGCCACCGGAGCATCATGCGTCTCCAACGACGTGGGTGTGGCGAGCGCCGAGTTGAGCACGAAGTCTCTCTCGGCGACGACGGGTGCCTCGTAACGTTCTACGTCTTCAGGTGTTGCCCCGCTGACGCGACACACCTCTTGAGCCGAGAGCCCAGCGCGAATGAGAGATTGGATTTCTCGGGGTGACACTTTGACGATGACGCCCTCTGTTCGCGTCGATCGCAGTCGGGCAAGTTGACTGTCATCGAGCGACAGTCGAAATTCTTGCCCACTTTCGTCGACGGCAAGCACTTTGCCGTCGGAGATGTCCACAACGCGCAACTCGTGCATCGCATCCTCCCGTCGGCCACGTTGAAACGCTTACCGCAAAGTATCGACCACGAGCACGCTTGGAAGTTGGATGGCGCTCCGCGTGGCGCGATTTCCGCTCAACACGCCCAGACGTGAGTGTGTTTGATATTTGTTCACGTCTGGTGCAAACTATGCGCGCCTCCCTGTGTCGTTTTTCGACACGTGCACCCAACGAATGACGGAAAAGGTAATGGCAACCGATTACGACGCACCACGCAAAACAGACGATGACACCGAAAGCATCGAGGCCCTCAAGGAACGAGTCCCGGACAAGCTTTCCGGTGTCGTCGATTCGGATGATGCGGATAATCCCGGTGGGACGAGTTCACGTGCGTGAATTGTTTCATCGTGAAGCATCGCTCGCAGCTTGATCACGAAGAGAAGCTCGGCCCCATTTGCTCCGAGTGCGCCTCATAGCAGCTGTTGATCCAACTGCCTGCGTCGTGAGCGAACCAGACTCGAACCGCCCCGAGTGGAGTTACTCGCGGGACTTGCGGCCAGCACGAAGTACTTGCGCAAGTTTCTGCGGGTTTCGCGTGGAGATGAGCCAGTAAGGCGTGGGATCCGAGGAATCTGTCAGCGTGACCTTCACCACGGGATCGATGAAACCTCGAAATAACGTCCATGCTCGGGCATCGAGTTTCACGCCCCGTTGTTCGCGCGCGGCGTCACCCGAGTATGCGGACACCGATCCGACAAAGGCGCGTTCAATGACGGCCTTCCCGGCGCGCAATGTTGTGGTCGTGACCGCAATACGTGGGGACGTGACGTGGAGTGAAATCGCTATCCCAGAAAAAACGAGGAGTCCCACGCTCAGCCCCAACGGCAGG
>RFQD01000099.1 GCA_009925875.1 Microbacteriaceae bacterium
CGCTCGGACAGCCCTCCCGCTGAAATTCGTCGGCCTCACGGACGTCGAACGACAACGGTTAATGCTACCCGACGAGGTTCCCCCTCACCCTGCCATGCGAATCTGGCAAGGTTCTGTGCGCGACACTGCGACAGGCGCCGCGCGGCGAATAGCCGAATGAAGGACTAACTGAAAGAAGACAGGACCGACACAACGCCGTTTTCTTCGACGGAGGGGCACAACTCGTTGGCCACCGTTGCCACCTCGAGCGGCGCCTGCCCCATGGCCACTCCGCGACCCATGGCAGCCGCCCACTCGAGCATTTCGACGTCATTCTTGCCATCGCCGACCGCGGCAACGTGCGAACGCGGAATTCCCAGTTTCTCGCGAATCCGCTCCAGTCCCGTCGCCTTGTTCACTCCGTCGGGAGCGATGTCGAGCCAGCCGGTATAGCCAACGGAATAGCTGACGCTGTGCAACCCCATCTTGTTGACCATGTCGAGAAACTGGTCCATGCCCGAGTCATGTTCGGGAGAAATCACCACGACACGCGTTGCCTCGATGAAGAGCAAATCGTTAAATGGCACCTTGTGGCTGCGGGGCGCATTGGCGTAGCCCGGGAAGGGCTCCGTGTAGTAATAGTCGCCGTGCTCGTCTTCGACGGCGTACTTTCCCTCGGGAAGATAGGGCTGAATCGTGCTCAGCACGGTCGCCGGACTGAACGTCTCCACCCACTCATACGCGTATCCACTGGGTTCCATCGGGTCTCGCCGCAAAACGGTTGCGCCGTTCGTGCACACGATGTACTCCGGGTTGATGCCCAGTTGATTGAGAATGGGGAACGTGTCGGCGACCGAACGCCCCGTCGCCAGCGTGACCTCGTGACCGAGATCAGCCACGCGCCGAATCTCCTGTTTGACGGCCGCGTCGACGTCGCCGCGTCGGGAGACGATGGTGCCGTCGATATCCAACGCGATAAGCCAGCGATACAGAGGGTCAAACTCAACCATTAGGAACCAATCGGGGTAAGAACGTCGAGGCCGCCCACGAAGGGACGGAGTGCGGGAGGAACAACGACGGAGCCGTCGGCTTGTTGGTGGGTTTCGAGGAGTGCGACCAGCCACCGCGTCGTCGCGAGTGTGCCGTTGAGGGTGGCGACGGGCTCGGTTTTGCCCGACTCCGTGCGGAAGCGCGTCTGGAGTCGGCGAGCCTGAAACGTCGTGCAGTTTGAGGTTGACGTGAGCTCGCGAAAAGCGCCCTGGGTGGGAATCCACGCTTCGATATCGAACTTGCGCGCAGCCGACGAACCGAGATCGCCGGCGGCAACATCGATCACCCGATAGGCAAGCCCCAACTTCTGCAGCATGGCCTCCTGCCACGCGACGAGTCGTTCGTGTTCGGCTTCGGCCTCACTCGGATGCGCATACACAAACATTTCGAGCTTGTTGAACTGGTGAACACGGATGATGCCTCGCGTGTCTTTGCCGCTTGACCCTGCCTCGCGTCGGTAGCACGTTGACCAGCCAGCGTACCGCACGGGTCCACCACTCACGTCAATAATCTCGTCAGCGTGATACCCGGCGAGCGCAACCTCACTGGTCCCCGTGAGGTACAGGTCGTCGGCGGGCAGGTAGTAAATCTCATCCGCATGAGCGCCGAGAAAGCCGGTGCCATTCATGATTTCGGGGCGCACCAACGTGGGTGTAATCAACGGCGTGAAGCCAGCGTGTATCGCCTGCTCGAGCGCCATGTTCATGAGGCCGAGCTCGAGTCGTGCGCCCACACCTTTCAAGAAGTAGAAGCGCGCACCAGAAACTTTGGCGCCGCGCACCGTGTCAATGGCGTCGAGTGACTCACCGAGCTCGACATGGTCGCGGGGCTCGAAATCAAACACTGCCGGCGAACCGTGCGTGCGCAGCGTGGCAAAATTTTCTTCGCCACCGGCGGGCACCCCGTCGATGACGATGTTGCCGAGTCGGGAAACGGCCGCGTTATACGCCTCATCGGCGTCCGTCGCGGCGGCGTTCGCCTCCTTGACCTGCTGAGCGAGGTGAGCAACCTCCGCCAGCAACGCCTTTTTTTCATCCCCGTGCGCTTGCCCCACTTTTTTGCTGAACGCGTTCTGTTCGGCACGGAGAGTCTCGAAATGAGTCAGCGCCGCACGTCGAGAAACGTCCGCCTCGGTCGCCGCATCGACAAGGGATACATCGTCTCCGCGAGCGACCTGCGAACGACGAACAACGTCGGGGTTCTCGCGAAGAAGCACGGGGTCAATCACGAAGGTCAGTCTACCGAGGCTGTCACGACCCCAAGATTCGCTCGAGCCACGCGCGGGCATCCACAAACACCTGGTCGGCGTAGCGTTCTTCGTGCACGATGGGCGCGCGATCCGCGCGAGGGTAGGAGCCCAAGAAGATCACCTTGGGACTGAAGCGGCGCAAGCCGAGCAGGGCGTCGGACATGCGCTCGTCACGCGCGTGTCCATCCGCGTCGATGACGAATCGGTACCGACCGAACTCGTCACCGACGGGTCGTGATTGGATGAGGCTCAGGTTCACGCCGCGGGTGGCGAACTGCTCGAGCATTTCGAGAAGCGCGCCGGAGCGATCATCCGGAAGTTCGATAATCAGCGTCGTCTTGTCGTGACCGGTGGGTTCGGGTAATTGGGTGGTCTGACTCACGAGCACGAATCGGGTTTGCGCGTTGGGGTTGTCACCCACATTTTCCGCGAGCACCTCGACGTCGTAATGCGACGAGATGCCGGGTGGCGCAATAGCCGCATCGGCGATCGAGGACGAGAGTAACTCGGCAGCGGCAGCCACATTGCTCGGGCTCGGAATGTGTCCGTGATGCGGTACCGCGTTCTCGAGCCACGCACGACACTGCGCGTAGGCAACCGGATGCGCGTTGACAATCGTGACATCGGAAAGTTTCGTGCCGGGGCGAGCAACCACGTCGAATCGAACTGGGACGAGGTATTCGCCAATGATGCGCAGGTCGGGAATTTTTGCGAGCGCATCTTGGGTCGCCGTCACGCCGCCGTCGACGGAATTCTCAATCGCAATCATCGCTGCGACGGAGCGACCCGTCACAACGTCGTCCAGGGCTTCGCCCACATTGTTTACCGCACGCCATTCGTGACCGGCCGCCTGCGGAACCTGCGCCAGGGCAGCCTCGGTGAACGTGCCCGGGGGACCAAGGTAACTAAACGAAAGAGACATTCCCTAGAGACTACCGGCGGTGGCAAACTGTCGGGCATGACAAATCGAGCGGGGCTGCCCGCGTCACCGACGGACTTGGTTGATGTGAGCGCTCTCGTGGCGGCCTATTACAGCGAGATCCCGAACGTCTCCCGCGCCGAGGAACGGGTCGCCTTCGGCACATCCGGTCACCGCGGGTCGTCGCTCCATCGAAGTTTCACGGAAACGCACATCCTGGCCATCACTCAGGCCATTTGCGAGTACCGCGCACAGCAGGGAATCACGGGGCCTCTGTTCATCGGGGCAGATACGCACGCCCTCTCCCGGCCGGCTCAGACGACGGCCCTCGAGGTCTTGGTGGCCAACGGTGTCGACGTCGTGATGGATGCGCGCGACGGCTTCACGCCCACTGGCGGACCGGCGGATTCCGATGCCACGAACGCGATTGCCGAGCGGGCAAACGAGATCATCGCGGGTGGACTGAACGATGTGCGCCGCACCGACCCCGAGGGACTGGTGGGCACATATGACTTTTTGGCCGAGTACGTCTCCGACCTGCGCAACGTTGTCGACATGGAGGCGATTGCGCGCGCGGGAGTGCGAATCGGCGCGGACCCGATGGGTGGGGCATCCGTTGCGTATTGGGGCGAAATCGGCCGCATCTACGGGCTCGACCTCACGGTCGTGAATCCGGACGTGGACCCCACGTGGGGATTCATGACCCTCGATTGGGATGGCAAGATTCGCATGGATCCGTCGAGTCCGAACGCCATGGCGTCCCTGATTCGCAGGCGTCACGATTTTGACCTCCTCACGGGCAACGATGCCGATGCTGACCGACACGGCATCGTGACGCCCGATGCCGGACTGATGAACCCGAACCACTTCTTGGCCGTGGCCATTGACTATCTCTACACACATCGTCCCGAGTGGCCTGCGGATGCGCGCGTGGGCAAAACAATGGTGTCGTCGAGCATGATCAACCACGTGGTAACTGCGCTGGGTCGTCAACTGTGGGAAGTGCCCGTGGGATTCAAGTGGTTTGTGCCGGGTCTCGTGGACGGGTCGGTGGGTTTCGGCGGTGAAGAGAGTGCGGGGGCATCCTTTTTGCGCTTCGACGGGTCGGTGTGGACGACCGACAAAGACGGAATTCTGCTCTGCCTGCTGGCCGCTGAGATTCTCAGTGTGACGGGCGCCACGCCGTCGGAGCGCTATCGCGATTTGGTCGAGCGGTACGGCAACCCGTCATACGAGCGGGTGGATGCTCCCGCCACACGCGAACAAAAGGCCAAGCTCGGCAAGCTCGACGCGTCGTCTATCGCCGCAACCGAACTCGCCGGTGACCCGATCACCGCCACGCTGACACACGCGCCGGGCAACGGCGCTGCGTTCGGCGGCCTCAAGGTGCAGACCGAGTTCGCGTGGTTTGCGGCGCGCCCGTCGGGCACCGAGGACGTCTACAAGATCTATGCGGAGTCGTTTCGCTCGCCGGAACACCTGAAGTTGGTGCAGGCGGAGGCCAAGCGCATCGTGGATGCGGCCCTGGGCTGACCGCGCGCAGGCTTCTAGCCCTGGTCGGGGTAACGGGGCGCGGGCTCCAACCCGAAGAAGTCCTCGAGCGTCGCGGTGCCCGTGTTGTGCATTTCGGCGGCCAAATCGGGACCCACATAGCGGTAGTGCCACGGTTCAAACTCGTATCCGGTGGTGTCGATGTAGCCGTCGGGGTAACGCAAAATGAAACCGTATTTCCACGCATTCGCCGCTAGCCATTGTCCGGCTTGCATGTCGGCAAAGCAGGCCTGAACGGCGCATTCGCCCGAAATGTCGCCGATATCGGCGGCCAGTCCGGTCTGATGTTCGCTGTAACCCGGTCGCGCGGTGAGGGTGTCGTCGCCCGCGTAAATACTCGCCTGGGTGTCGTAACTGCGGTACACGCTTTGTAACTTCATCTCGCCGCCTGTCTCGGCCGTGTAGGCAGCAAACATGAGCGTGATCGCGTCCGCCGCTTCCGTGCGCAGAGTCGGGGCGAATGCGAACGGCACGGGAGCATCACTCAGCGGACTCGGGACATACGTGGGGTCGGCAAGCGGCCGATGCTTATTCACGACAACCCACAAACTCGAGGGGTCGTCAATGGAGAGGGCCTGCTTATTGAAGCCAACCGGCGTC
>RFQD01000100.1 GCA_009925875.1 Microbacteriaceae bacterium
AGCAGAATCTGCGTTGAGTGCGTCAATCCACGAGGGGTACGCCACCGGGCGTTCATACACTGGTCCGTCGACGGCAACCGTTGACGGGTCAACGTTGACGATTTCGTGTCCGTTGTGGTGAATTACCAGGCGACCCGTGTCGGTGACCTCTCCCAAGACACTGGTCTCAACATCCCACTTCGCCGTGACGGCCAGGAATGCCTCGAGCTTGCCCGGTTCGACGACGGCCATCATGCGTTCTTGGCTCTCTGACATGAGGATCTCTTCGCTGGTGAGCGTCGGGTCGCGCAGCAGCACGTTGTCGAGTTCAACGAACATTCCGCCGTCACCGTTGGCCGCGAGTTCGCTTGTCGCGCACGAAATGCCGGCAGCTCCGAGGTCTTGAATTCCTTCGACGAGTCCTTCGCGGTAGAGCTCCAGGCAGCACTCAATGAGCACTTTTTCGGCAAACGGGTCGCCGACCTGCACTGCCGGACGCTTAGTCGGTCCGGTCGAATCGAATGAGTCAGACGCGAGAATGGATGCGCCGCCGATGCCATCGCCGCCGGTGCGCGCCCCGAACAGCACAATCTTGTTGCCCACACCCGAGGCGTTGGCGAGATGCAGGTCCTCGTGGCGCAGCACGCCGACCGCGAGTGCGTTGACGAGCGGGTTTCCCTGATAGACGGCGTCGAAGTACGTTTCGCCACCGATATTGGGGAGCCCTAGACAGTTGCCATAAAAACTGATGCCGCCAACGACACCGGACACCACGCGCGCCGTGTCGGGGTTTTCGACGGCACCGAACCGAAGTTGATCCATGATTGCGACCGGGCGGGCCCCCATGGAAATGATGTCGCGGACGATTCCGCCGACACCGGTGGCCGCCCCTTGGAACGGCTCGATGTAGCTGGGGTGGTTATGACTCTCGACCTTGAATGTGACGGCCCAACCTTCGCCGATATCAATCACACCCGCGTTTTCGCCCATGCCGACCATGAGCTTTTCGCGCATTTTCGGGGTGACCTTCTGCCCGAACTGACGCAGATACATTTTGCTCGACTTGTAGGAGCAGTGCTCACTCCACATGACCGAGTACATGGCGAGTTCGCCACTCGTGGGTCGACGACCAAGAATCTCCTTGATGCGCGCGTACTCGTCGGGCTTGAGCCCTAAGGCAGCGTAGGGCTGCTCTTTGTCCGGTGTCGCGATGGCGTTGTCGACTGTGTCGGCGCTCATGCGAGTACTCGCTCAATGACCGACGTGAAGAAGCGCAAGCCGTCGAGGCCGGAACGCATGTGTGTCGCCGTGTCGGGGCCGAATCCCGGTTCGACCGCATGCTCGGGATGGGGCATGAGCCCGACGACGTTTCCTCGCTCGTTCGAGACGCCCGCGATGTCATCCGCAGAACCGTTTGGGTTCATCCCAACGTATCGAAAAGTGACTTGACCGTTGTCTTCAATGCGCGTGATGGTGTCGGCATCGGCAATAAAGCGACCATCGGCATTCTTCAGCGGGATGATGATCTCTTCACCTGCCGAAAACTGCGTGGTCCAGGCAGTCGAGTTGTTTTCCACGAGGAGGTGCTGGTCGCGACGCACGAAGTGCTGCACGTCGTTGCGCGTGTGAGCCCCGGGAACAAGTCGGGCCTCGGCGAGCATCTGAAAGCCGTTGCAGATGCCAAGCACGGGCATCCCTTTGTTGGCTGCATCTATCACTTCGGACATGATCGGCGCGTGGCTCGCGATGGCGCCCGCACGTAGGTAGTCACCGTAGCTAAAGCCACCAGGAAGAACGAGTGCGTCGACCCCCTGAAGGTCATGTTCTCCGTGCCAGAGGCTCACCGGTTCGGCACCCGCGATGCGAATCGCTCGGAGTGCGTCGCGGTCGTCGAGGGAACCGGGGAAGGTGATGACACCGATGCGCATCAGGCGGTGACCTCGGTGATACTCACGACGTCTTCGATGACCTGGTTCGAGAGGATTTCGCGCGCGATTTCTTCGAGGCGCGCGCGTGTGGCATCCGTGATCGGACCGTCGACGGTGACTTCGAATCGCTTTCCCATGCGCACAGCGCTGAACTCGGAGTGACCGAGGCGACTCAATGCGCCGGCGACGGCCTTGCCCTGCGGGTCGAGAATCTCTGGTTTGGGCATGACCTCAACGACAAAAACGGGCATCGCACACTCTTCTTCTTTGCGTCACAAGCGTTCGGACGCCTCAAGTCTAATCGGTGGCAGAACTGGTGATTCAGCTCGACAAGATTGCATCGACGACGGCCTCGAGACCCACAACGACCTCGGTGAAACTCGTGGTAAGCGGGGAGAGCCCGATGCGCAACCCGCCAGGATCCCGGTAATCGGGGATGACATCGCGTGCCCAAAGTTTTGCCGTGACGTCTTTCATGAGTGGATGCGCAAGCGTGACATGCCCACCACGTGAGTCGCTCGCCCGAGGTGAGGCAACCCGAACCCCCAGAGGCGCCAGTCGCTCATCCGCGAACGAAATCGTCAGTTCGGTCAGCGCCACAGACTTTTCGCGAATCGCGTCGATGCCCACCCGGTCAATGATGTCGATGACGGGTTCCATGGCAATCATTGCCAGCACGGGAGGAGTGCCGGTGAGGAACTTCACAAGTCCCGGCCCGGGTTCATACGTCGGCCCCATGGCGAACACGTCGGCCGCGCCCATCCACCCGTGAATCGGTTGGTCGACATGCTCAACGTGACGGGCAGCAACGTAACCAAAAGCGGGCGCACCGGGGCCACCACACAAATACTTGTAGGTGCAGCCGGCCGCGAAATCGGCACCCCACGCATCGAGTGCAACGGGTACCGAACCAACCGAGTGCGAAAGATCCCACAGCATCATGGCACCGGCGTTGTGAACTGCCGCCGTGATCCCGGCACCATCGGCGAGAAACCCGGATCGATACGCGACGTGGCTCAACAACACGAGCGCTGTACGGGCGCTCGTCACGCTGCTCACCTGCTCGAGGGTGACACCAGACTCGGGGTCGCTGTCAATCCAGCGCAACGAGAGACCGCGTTCGGCAGCGATGCCTTCGAGCACGAAGCGGTCGGTGGGAAAGTTGTCACTATCGACGACGATTTCGGTACGGAGCGGATCACGCTCGAGTTGCGCGTCGAGGGCGGCTCGAGCGAGCTTGAAGAGAATCACACTCGTGGAGTCGGCGACGAACACCTGTCCGGGGGCGGCACCCAGAGCGGCGCGACCAATTTTGTCGCCCAGTTCGAACGGAAAGCGCATCCATCCCTCGTCCCAGGAACGAATCAGGCGCGTGCCCCACTCGTGACGCAGAAAAGATTCGATGCGCTCGATTGACGCGATCGATGGTCGCCCCAGCGAGTTGCCGTCGAAATATGCAATCGGCATCCCGGGGCGAGCGACGTCGGCGTGGTGACCGTGACCGCTCGTGCCGAAAAACTCTGTTCGCACGGGGGCAAGTACATCGGCCGCATCGAGCGTCGTGGCGCGGGCAACAAAGTCAGTCATCATAAGACACCAAGTCGGTCGAGTGAATGGGGCGGGTACGCGTCAGCGCGGACAACATGTCATCGAGCGAGCCGGTCGTGTCGTCGTCAATAGCGACGAACGACCCGCGCGCTGGCTCGAGCCGTGCACCAGTATGCCGAGTCAACCACGACGATGACATCGCGGCGAGAATTCCCTGCGGTTCGAGCCCGACTTCGTGCATGAGCTCAATCTCGCGCGCATTGAGTCCCACCGGCACGTCGCCGTTACCGAGATCCGTTCCGTACAGCAGCGCACCGCCTTCCTGAACGAATCGCCAGGCGTTGTCGAGTGAGAGCGACAGGTTTTCCGCTTGCTCAGGCGACGGCGACCCATACCCGTGAATGTCAAATGTCGTGATCCACGTCATTCCGCGCGCAACGCACGCGTCAAGCACATCGCGCTTTACGACTTCGGTGAACGGCGCGTGTGCGAGCACATCCACCCCTCCGGAGAGCGCAAGTTCGGTCATGCCCACACCTTCGGCGTGACCGATGACGACGACACGTTGCCGGTGCGCAACGGTGCAAATCGCCTCGAGAGTGGTGAGGTCAAATACCGGCCCGGCATCGGCATGCAATGACACTTTGATGACGGATGCTCCCGCTCGAAGTTGCTCCAGCACCGCACGCTCGGCTGCCTCCGCGCTGGCCACGAAACGCACGCTTCCCGCAGGAGCCCACGACCGGTCGCTTGGATAGCCTCCCGGGGGAGCCAGGAAGGCTCCCGCATACGCGACGGTGACCTGCTCACTTACCTGTTCGGCAATGCCCACGACCCCGCGGGCACCGGTGATGTTGCCCCCAAGATCTAGCACGAACCCGAGATTCGACCCTGCCAACACCTCGGAATCAACCAACTGCACATGGGCATGGTGATCGCCGAGCAAGGGCAAGAAGAGTCCCACTTCCCCGGTGGCGGCGATTTCCGCGCGAACGCCGAGAGGTCCGTTGGTCATGTGATGTGTCCTAACTGGCCCAGGTCGGTTTCGTGTCGCGCTCGGTGAGACCAATCTCGGTGCGAATGGCGAACAGCTCAGGGAAGAAGGTGAGGTCGAGTGCTCGCTGCAGGAAGGATGCACCACTCGAGCCACCTGTGCCACTTTTCATGCCGATGATGCGCATAACTGTGCGCAGGTGACGGAACCTCCAGAACTGGAAGTTTTCCTCGAGATCGACGAGCTCCTCGCACGTTTCGTAGGCCGACCAGTTCGCCTCCGGGTCGCGATAAATCTGCTCGAACACGGGCATGATTTCGGGGGTGAAAACCCACGCGAGCGTGAGATCCCGATTCAGCACGGATGCCGAAATCTTGTAACCGTGTCTCGACAGGTAGTGTAAAAACTCGTCGTACAGGCTCGGTGACTCGAGTGCCTCCCGCAACGCGGAGTGCTGCTCCGGTTTCGCCTCGAAGACGGTGAGCATCTTCGCATTCTTGTTACCGAGCATGAATTCGATGCACCGGTACTGGTGCGATTGAAAACCACTGGCGTTGCCCAGCACGTCGCGAAACTGGGCATATTCACTCGGCGTGAGCGTGGCAAGAATCGACCACTGCTCTGCCATTGACTTCTGAATGTGCTTGACTCGCGCCACGCATTTGAGCGCGTGCGCAAGGTCGTCGTCACGCAAATACCCGCGCGCCTGAGTCAACTCGTGCACGATCAACTTCATCCACAGCTCGGTCGTTTGGTGCTGGATGATGAACAACAGCTCATCGGGATGCACGGGATTGCTCAACGGACGTTGAGCAGACAGGAGCGTGTCAAGATCGAGATACCCGCCGTAGGTCATCCGATCAGAGAAATCGGTGACGATTGATTCTTCGATGTCGCGC